>CANPXU010000022.1 GCA_947586825.1 uncultured Bacilli bacterium
AAAAAAAAAAAAAAAAAAAAAACAAGATTTTCTCGTTAAAATCTCGTTTTTCTCTGTCAATTTACGTAAAGTAAATTAAGTAATAATTATCTTCCTCTTTTTGATGCTTCTATTATTTCGTCAAAGTTATCGTCAATGGCCATTATATTTCTTTTTATTTGGCCACATTTATCACACTTATAAACTATTTTATAAGTATCTTTATATTTATCTATACCTATAGGTCTTAAAATGCCATGACAGTCACAAGCTCTATCTCCGGGATTAATATCGACATGAACGCTACATAAACAGTATGGACAATGATCTCTAGCAGTATAACCTAATTTTTCTACTACAGAACCACATACACTACAGGTAAAAGATTCATCGATCATCTTAAATCTTTTTTCATCCATATTATCACTCCCTAAGCACATTATAACATTTTAAAACTTTTCTTAGAATATATTTTAAATGGAAGTGATAAAGTGTTAGAAAGTATGATTCTTTTAATAAAGAGTATGATGTGTTTTACAGGAAGCTATTCAAATAATGTTTTTCTAGAGCCTCTTTCTAAAGAGGAAGAAGATAAATATGTAGAGTTAATGCTTCAAGGAGATATGGATGCTCGAAATAAACTTATTGAGCATAATTTAAGATTAGTAGCCCATATTGTAAAGAAATTTGACAGTAAAGAGAAAATGACTGATGATTTAATTTCAATTGGCACTATAGGTCTTATCAAAGGTATAGATACTTATAAAGATAATAAGAAAACTAAGATTACAACTTATGCTGCTCGGTGTATACACAACGAAATATTAATGTACTTTAGGGCCAACCAAAAAAGAAATAATGATGTCTTATTATCCGATTCCATAGGTTTTGATAAGGAAGGAAACGAAATAAGTTTAATAGATGTGCTCGAAGATAATACCGAAGATTATGTCGAAATAATTAATCAAAAAGATAACATCAATATGTTAAAGAAATACTTAAATCTTCTTTCTGATAAAGAGAAAGAAATCATCAAGAAAAGATATGGTTTAAATGGCGAAGAAGAAAAGACTCAAAAAGAGATAGCTAAAGAGTTAAATATTTCAAGAAGTTATGTATCAAGAATTGAAAAAAGAGCTCTTAGTAAAATATTAAAAGAATTTATGAAAGATAAGAAAACATTATAATTGAAAATATGCCTAATAAATGATAAAATTATTATAATGTGAGGACAAATATGGAAAATAAGTTTGTATATTATAATAAGACAACAGGAAAAGTATTATCTGATGAAGAGGCAAAAGCTGAATGGGAACAAGCTAGCCGTGAAAATAGACCATCGAATATGGCACTTGCTTCTGTTAATAATTTAGTTATTGAAGATGGCTATGTAAAAGAAAAAATTAGACATACCGTAGCTGAATTAATAGATAAGAGCAAAGAAGAAAAAGAGCGCACGGTTCAAACAGTTCCTTTGGAAGCTTTAATTCCCGAGACACCTCCTGTTCAAAGTGGTACTAAATCTAAGGATGATATTATAAACGAAATAATTGAGGAAGCTAAATCTTACCCTACTCCAACTGAACAATATAGTGTAGATGATATTGTGGATGAGTTTAGTTCTAAAAAAGATCCTAAATACTTTGATAAAACGCAAGAATTTTTAACACCAAGAGATACAATGGAATTATTTACTGCTCCTAGTGCTACACCTCTTGAAGAAACTGCTGAAGATATTGACAATCCCGATTATGCTCTTAAGGTATTAAGGACTGCCCAAGTTAGAAGCTATGCAAGTAACTATGAAAGAATTTTAAATTCTAGTGTTTCTAAAAGAACTGCTACTCAAACTGAACCAGCTTATGAAAGAAGTGGAAAACGTAAAGGTATAAAATATGGAGCTCTTACAAAATCTCTAGTAGCTGTTGCCTCTGTTGCCATTTTAATAAGTGCAGGTAATCAATTTGCTAAAGGCGTTGAAGCCTTAACAAATGAAATGGATTATAGTTCTTCAGTTAACGTTTTAAGTACTGAATATAATGATGATATAAATTTTGTAAATAAAAATAAAATAACTATTGAAGGCTCTTTTGATTCCTATGGCCACCCAGCTTTTTGGATTGATACTCAGAGAGTTGCCCAAGATATATTAGATATGCCTGATGAATCATATATTGGTTCATTATACATGGCTTATTCACAAATGGGAAATGATCGAGCTAATGGGCCATACAATAACTGGGATGATACAATTTATTATATAGGTTCAAATGTTGATGAAACTCATCCTAAAGCTTATGCTACAACATTTGGATGTGCTAACTTTAAAGACTTTTTAGTTAAAGCTGGATATGTTGATCCAGAGACTAATGAACCTTCTGTAGAACTATTTGAAAAAGCTGGACGTCAAGCTGTTATTGACTTTGCCACATATACTCAAGATGAAGATCCTGACCGAGGAGGAAGAATATGATAGATGTTGAAGTAGTTACTCTCGAAGATAACAAAGAGTATTATGTTTTAAGAGAAGTAGAAAATTATTTATATTTAGTAAATACTGCTGATGAAAATGATATTACAATTCGTAAAAATGTCAAAAAGGATGGTAAAGATTTCGTACAAAAACTAGATAATGAAGATGAACTAAAAAAAGCTTTAGAAGTATTTGCTAATAATTAGAACCTTCTGGTTCTTTTTTTATGACATAAAAAAATTAGAGATAACTCTAATTTAAAATGAATCAATATTAATTCTTACTTTAGGCATATTCTTTAAAAATGCATATGCTTGAATAACAGTTCTTATGGAAGATGCCATCTTGCCACCCTTGCCTATAACAAGTCCCATATCATCATGATGAACAATAATCTCTACGATTGGTGATTCATCATCGCTTTCAAATAATTGAACTTTAACCATATCAGGGTTTTTTACTAAAGATTTAACTAAGAATTCAGCATATTCTGTTAATTCCATATTAAGCCTTCTTTACTTTTTTACTATCAGCATATTTTTTCATAATACCTTGTTTACTTAAAATATTACGAACAGTATCAGTAGGTTCAGCACCATTGTTTAACCAATTTAAAGCCTTTTCTTCATCAATAGTAACTACTTCTTCGCCTTTAATAGGATTGTAAGTACCGATTAATTCAATAAACTTACCATCTCTAGGACTTCTTGAATCAGCAGCTACAATACGATAAAAAGGTTTTTGCTTTCCACCCATTCTTTTTAATCTTAATTTAACAGCCATATTTCCTCCTTTAAATACTATCATAATATATCATATCAAAAAGACACTGTCAACCTTTATTTGTTGACAGCATCACTTTCTAAATAATTATCATCTAAATTATCTATATTAATATTCAGTTCTTTTTCATCATCAGTATCATATAATTCTTCATATTCATCAAAGTCATCTTCAACCGCAATTTTAACGGTAGTATTACCTATTATTTCAACTCCTAATTCTTTTTCAACTTGCAAGCTTACATAACCATCTTCCACTTTTACATCTGTAACACTTGGTTGTTTTAAACACTCAACCATAATCTCTGATTTATCATCAAGAGTTGCTCCATCTTTTAAGGCCGCATTCATCGTATCTGAATAACTAAATCTTCTTGAACATACTCCTGTTTTAGTATTATTGTCATAGGAATACCAAACATTTACATCATAAGATCCATTAAGATTTATCTTACCTCCCGTGGCAGTACCACTAAAACTATGATTTATAACCCAGCATCCTAAAACAGTATCGGGCTTTTCATCACACTCAAGTTTAAATGAGGCTTTTGTTTTTTTCTTACATTTACCAATAATTGCTTTGGTAACTATTTCTCGATAATTTGCCATTGTATCCCCTTTCTATCTTTAATTTATGCGACTTACCTAGGAATAGTACCTATATTTATAAAATTTTATATGTTATAATTGATACTAGAAAGAGGTGCAGTAATGGACTGTATATTTTGCAAAATAGTAAAAGGTGAAATACCAAGTGAAATTCTATATGAAGATGATATTGTTTTAGCTTTTATGGATATTAATCCCCTTTGTGATGGTCATGTTTTAATTATTCCTAAAAAGCATTATGAAGATATATATGAAGTAGATAATGATACTTTAGCTCATATGTATGATGTTGCCAGAATGCTAAACAAGAAGATTATGGCTAAATTAAATGAGCCTGGAGCTACTTTCTCAATAAATTATGGCGATAAGCAAGAAGTAAAGCATCTTCATTTACATATATTACCTAATTTTAAAAAAGCTCCTAAAATGACTCATGAAGAAACATATAAATTATTAAGTGGTGAATAAATATGGCAAAAAGAAGACTAAAAAAGGGTGTTAAGGGAATACTTGTTCTCTTTGTATTAATTATACTTGTATTTGCAAGTTACTTTGTTTTAACTAAAACTGATTTAGGAAATAATATCTTAGGAAAAGTTACTAGTAGTGAAAATAAAAATTCTAATAAAGAAGAACCTCCGGAAGAGAAATATCCTAAAACATATAAGGCTTCCTTAATAGCAACAGGTGATGGACTTTTACATAATGCTGTATATTTAGATGCTTATGATTCATCTACTAAAACGTATGACTTTTCATCACAACTTGAGTATGTTAAAGCTATAGTAAAAAATTATGATATAGCATATTACAATCAAGAAACAACTTTTGGTAATCCTGAAGATCAAGCTGTCTTAAGTGTCTTCCCAGGAACTAATAATAATCTACCGGGTTTTAGTTCTTATCCTTTATTTAACTCCCCTTCTGCTTTTGGTGATTATATGGTAGCAACAGGATTTAATATGGTATCACTGGCTTCCAACCATAGTGCTGATTGTAGTGCTGCGGCAGATATATGTATTACCGATTCTTATAATTTCTGGAAAAGTAAAGATATCGTATACGCTGGCTTTAAACCAACTCCCGAAACAGATAGCTCCCAAAATTATATTATAAAAGAAGCTAATGGTATTACTTATACGCTTCTTAACTATACAACCAGTTTAAATGGTTTAGATGGTTATAATTCTTCAGGACTCATTAATGTTTATAATGAAGAACAAGTAAAAAAGGATATTGAAGCGGTTCGTGATAAAGTTGATGTTTTAATTGTTGCTATGCACTGGCATACAGGGCCTGAATACTCTTTTGATGTAACAGCAGAAAATAGACAAATAGCTACCTTTTTAGCTGATAATGGTGTTGATATTGTACTTGGTACTTATTCTCATGGACTTCAACCATTTGAGTGGATTGATGATACTCTTGTTTACTACTCTTTAGGTAATTTTATATCTAATCAAGGTGATATTATAGGCGATCCTAATTCTTTAGCCGATTACGTTGGTATTGTTGGCGTTCTTGCTAGTTTAGATATAACGAAAACCGTTCAAGAAGATGGCACAACTGATATTGATATCGGTAATTTAGGCGCCGAGCTTATTTACACTTATAATAATAATCATAAAAATTATAAAGTTATTCCGTTTAGTAAAATGAGTGCTAAATATAATTCTCATTATCTTGATTTATATAATTTCTACAAAAATGTATTTACTTCCCTTGATCAAAATATTAATATGGTTCCTGTAAATGCAGGCATATAAAAAAGCGTTCTAAAACGCTTTTTTATTTTGAATTATATCCTATTTAGGAAACTTAAGAATTATTAAAGCTCCTAAACCAATTATAAGTACTACTAAAGCTACGACAATTATTATAAATTTTACGTCAAGCTTTTTCTTTGGTTTAGCCTCAGGAGTAGCTGGAGTCGGAGCTGGAGCTACAGGTGCTTGCGGTGCAACTACATTTGCGGGATTTTGCATACCAGCATTAGGATCCATTGGAGCAGCTTGGACTTCAGTAGCACCAACTGCACTAGGCATTGGTGGAGCTGGTGTTTCGACATTTTCAACTACCACACTAGGGTTTACTGCTATATCTGTATTAGCCATTGGTGTTGCTACCTGTTCATTTGAAGCAACCGTACCTACTGCAGAAACTGGAGATGGAGCGTCTTTTACCAAGTCTTCAAGAACAACACTAGGATTAACCGCGATATCAGTGCTAGCAATTGGTGTAGCTACTGCTTCACTTGCGACCGTAGATGTTAAAGGTGCTGGTGGATTAACAGGCTCTCCACAAGCCGGACATATAACATCTGTAGGATTTAATACATTACCACATTTTTTACAATTCATTTAAGTTTTACCTCCTTGAACAATATAAAACATCGTCTATTATTAAATTAAGTATAACACAACTTGACACATGAAAAAAGCCTTCATTAAATTTACTTGACAAAAAAAGAGGCCTAGCCTCTTATATTACTACTCCTCCAATAATGATGGCTAATAAGATATATAGAATTAAAACAATGAAGAAATAGTTAGCGAAGCAATTATTATTGCCTTCATTATTAGAAGAATTATTTTTGCAACAGCTCATAATTTACCTCCTTAAATATAAGCTCCAACGATTATTATAAGTAGTATAAATAATACTAAAATAATCGCAGCACCTACACCAGCTGAACATGAATTTTGCATTTTCATTCCTCCTTTTTCTATTCATATTATTTAATGCGAAATATTTTTAAAGGTACCATTTTCTCATAAAATTCATTGTTTTTTGATATTTATATTGCTATAATAGAGGTTATGGAGGAAATATTAATATGAAAAGAAAAATGGCAGTTATAGGTTTATGTACCCTTCTAGTTGCTGGTTGTGGTAAGATACCTACATTAAAAAATGGTGAAGAAGCAGTTGTAACATTTGAAAATGGCGATAAAATAAGCGTTGATGAATTATATGAGAATATCAAAAATGATTATGGTCTAAGTAGTTTGGTTACATTAATAGATACTTATGTATTAGAAAAAGAATTCTCTAGTTATAAAGATGAGGCTACTCAAAGAGCCGAAGTTTATATTAACTCTGCAACACAAGTATACGGCGTTGATGCTGATACCCTAGCTACTCAATATATGGGTCTTTCAAATGAAGAGGCTTTAAAAAAATATTTATATTTAAATTATATGCAACAACATGCAGTTGAGGAATACTCAAAAACTTTAATTGAAGATGATGATATTGAAAAATATTATAATGATGAGATCGTCGGAGATATTGAAGTTAAACATATTCTAATTACTCCGGAAACTACTGATAGCATGACTGATGAAGAAGTAACAAATGCCGAAAAAACTGCTGAAGATAAGGCTAAAGAAATATTAGCAAGCCTTAAAAAAGCTGAGAATTTTGAAGAAGCTTGGACAAAAGCTGTTAAAGATAACTCAATGGATGATGCTACTAAAGATAAAGATGGATCACTAGGTAAAATTAATAAAGCAACTTTAGGAGATGATTACAAAGAATTAGTAGATGCTGCTTACAAACTTAAAGATGGAACATTAAATAGTAGTGTTGTTAAAACCGAACTTGGTTTCCATATTATTTATAAAGTTAAATCTTATGAAAAAGCTTCCTTAAAAGATTCTCGTGATTCTATAATTGAAACTTTAGCAAGTGATTTAAGAAGTGAAGATTCAACAATCTATATGAAAGCCTTACAATTCTATCGTAAAGAACAAGGTTTAGAAATTATTGATGAAGAATTAAAAACACAATATGCTGCTTATGTTCAAAATGGTTTAACAGAACAAGAAAGTTCAACAAATTAATTGGATTATTAAATCCAATTTTTTTATGCCATAAAAAAGGAAGTATTACTACTTCCGATATCCTAAAGCATAAAGCTTTTGTTTGACTTTAAATTCTAATTCTTCCCCCGTATATTTTTTAGCTAAAGTTCTCTCAATTTTTGCTTTATCTTTTTGGTAATTTTCTTCTTCATCAATACTAATTGAATTTAGATAATCCATAAAAGATTCTTCAGGATAGCCCATATTAAATAGTTCATTTCTAAGTTTTAATTGAAGTCTTACTAGAGATCCTGCTTTATTAATTTTCACTTTTTTATCAATATACTTTTGAGCATTTTCTTTAAAGATATTATCATCTATTTTATTGAGTTCATCTTGAATAGTGCTTTCGCTTATGCCTTTTTTCTTAAGCTCCATGACTATCTTTTTAGGTCCGTTTAAATTCAAATTAACTTCATCGAGTATAAATGCTCGAGCATACTTTTTATTATCAATATAGCCCTCTTCCCTGAGTTTAGCGATAATCCTACCAATACTTTTTTTATCTATTTCCAAAGTATTTAATTTTTGGTATACTTCTTTTTCACTACGCATCTTAAAGCTAATAAATTTAATGGCTTTATAATAGCCTTCATAAAAACTATTTTCTAAAATAATTTTTTCATAAATGTCTTTACTTATTTCCCCGGGCTTATATATATTAAAAGCTAAAAGCACATCATCATATATGATATGCTTTTTACTATCAATCATTAATTCATATTTACTACCAGATGTATGTTTTATGCTAGTTATTTTCATTGATTTTCCTTACCTATATAATCGCTACATGCTTTATCTAAATCAGTTATAAGTTTGGATATATCACTCTTTTTAGTTATTCTTGCTCCCGCGGCATAAACATGGCCACCACCATTATATTTACTAGCTATCTCATTAATAACCGGTCCCCGAGAGCGAATATTAACTTTATAAATTTCATTTCTTTCATCATAAGTTACAAAGCACCAACAATAAAGCTCTTTAATAAAGTTAAAACGATTAATAACGACAGAAGCTGCCGAGTTATCTAGCCCCAGTTCCTCAATAACACTATTATCAATAATTAAATAACCTAGGCCATTTTCAGTTATGGTCATATTATCAATTATATAAGCTTCGAATTTACATTCATTAAACCCTTTTTCATATAATTTATCATATAAACCTAAGAAATCGATTTGATACTCTTTTAATAATCTTGTAACCGTTTCAAAAGTATGAACGGTTGTATTCTTAAATAAGAATCTTTCACTATCGGATATAATACCCATGAATAGATTTTCAGCGACATTGGTATCCATCAAAAGCTTACTACCCAAAATAAGCTCAGTAATCATCTCCGCTGTTGAAGAATAACTATTGGATGTAAAGTCAGCATCTCCTACTATATCCTCTTTAGGATGATGATCTATTTTAATTATCTTAGAATATTTTAGCCCTTCGATACCATCGACTCTGATAAAATTAGGCACATCTAAAACAATAAGTAAGCTATCCTCTAAAGTAGTTAAATCAATCTTATCAAGACTGCCTAAATATTTAAATCTACTTACGCCTGCACCTACAGCATATACATTTTTATTAGGGAAAGTAAGTTTAATAGAATCTCTTAAAGCTATTTGGCTACCAATGGCATCAGGATCAGGACCTATATGTCTAGCTATAACTATATTATTATAAGATTTAATTAACTTATATATGTGTTTAAATAAATCCTTGTTAATAGCAAACACCTTCTTACTTATTCTTTAAATCATAGGTATCTAAAGCTATCATTAATTCTTCATTTGTAGGAACGACATATACAGGAATCTTGCTATCTTTGCTTGATACGCACTTAAATTCACCACGCATATTATTAGCATCAAGATCAAGTGTTACTCCTAAAGAATGAATTCTACTTACTATAGCTTCACGCATATCTTTACTATTTTCACCAAGACCAGCCGTAAAGACGATAACATCTGCTCCATCAAGCATATTATTATACATAGCAATATAATTAGCTACTTTACTAGCATAAATATCTTGAGCAAGTTTAGCTCTTTCATTACCTGCGGCTATAGCATCTTCAATATCTCTTGAATCAGAGGATACTCCAGATACTCCTAAAAGACCACTTTTCTTATTAAGCTCATTAGTAGCTTCCCCGATCGTAATGCCTTTTTTATTACAAATGAATTCAAGAATACTAGGATCGATATCACCACTTCTAGTACCCATCATTAAACCTGCTAAAGGAGTAAATCCCATTGACGTTTCAATAACTTTGCCACTATCGATAGCAGTAACACTACCACCATTACCAATATGACAAGTTATAGCTTTAAGATTTTCTTTACCTAGGAAATTCTTAATTTCATTATAAACATATTTATGGCTTGTACCATGGAAGCCATATCTTCTTACACCATACTTTTCATACCATTCATATGGAACTGGATAAAGATAATGAATTTCATCCATACTTTGATGGAATGATGTATCAAATACTCCTACTTGAATCGCATTAGGAAGGGCCTTTCTAAAAGCTTCAACTCCTAAAAGATTGGCAGGATTATGAAGTGGTGCATATTCATTATAAGCAGATATTCTCTTAACCACATCATCATTTAGAACAACAGATTCAGTAAATTCAGAACCTCCATGAACTATTCTATGACCTACTCCTTCGATTTCATCTAAAGAAGATACGATATTCATATCAAGTAGCTCTCTCATTAAAGTATCAACCGCTTCAGTATGAGTAGGAATACTTGCTTCTTTTCTTATTTTTTCACCATTATATTTAATAGTATAAAAACTATCCTCAAGACCGATTTTTTCAAAAGTACCACTTGCGATAGTAGTTCTTTCTGGTAATTCAAATAAAGTAAATTTTAAAGATGAACTGCCAGCGTTAATTGATATAATTTTCATAATTGTCACCTCATAAGTAATTATACAAAAAAAAAGCCTATTTGACTATCTTTTTGGCTTTATTTTGACAATTATTATTACTCGTGAAACAAAAGTTTTTAAAGTGGTTTGTCGTATTTTTACGACTGGAATTTAAATTATATCCATACTCATTAAAATACTCATATCTTCTTTTTTCCAAAGGAGATGTTATCCCCAAATCACAAGCTTTATAATATTCTTTCTTTATCATACTATTATGATATCCAATATCATAATAAATATTCTATAATAAGTCTCTAAAATTATTTTCTTCAGTATCTTTAATATGCAAAATATTTTGATTTTTAATAGCCTCATATACTAAAGTATCAAAGTCTACTAAAGTCTCATATTCATGAGCAAGATTTATATCTGGATGAATAACAGGATGATCAGGTACAAATATCGTACAGCAATCTTCATAAGGTCTAATTGATATATCATAAGTACCTATTTTTTTAGAAAGTTCAATTATCTCAAGTTTATCATAAGTACATACTGGTCTTAAGACAGGCATTTTAATAGCCTCATTAATTACTTGCATACTTTTTAAAGTTTGGCTTGCAACTTGGCCTATACTTTCGCCATTGATTATAGCATGGGCATTAATACTGCCACATATTAAAGCACTTATTTTGTACATCATTCGACGCATCATCGTAATTAAATAATACTTAGGTATATTTTTGATAATCTCTTCTTGAATTTTAGTAAAATTAATGACATGAATTTTAACTTCGCCACTATTATATTTGGCTAAAACTCGAGCTAAATCCTCGACTTTTTTTAATGCCATAGGACTAGTATGAGGTGGTGAATCAAAATACACAGCTTCAATTTTTACGCCTCTTTTAATGGCAAGATAACCCGCCACGGGTGAGTCAATTCCTCCACTTAGCATAAGAAGACCTTTGCCTAAAGTTGATACTGGATATCCTCCAAGACCAGGAATACCACCAGCATAAATTAAAACTTCATTTAATCTAATTTCAACTATAACATTAACATCGGGATTATTAACATCAACCGTAATATTAGGAATATTCTTAAGTATGTAAGCTCCAATATCACTAGCAAGGGAAATACTAGTACCAGGATAACTTTTATCAGATCTTTTAACAGTTATTTTAAAACTAGAAAAAGGTTCATTATTTAAAAGACTTAAAACATTTTCTTTAATAGATTCTAAAGACCTATCTTCGTATAAATAGCCATCACATATTTCATGAATTCCAAATACTTCTTGAAGTTTATTTTTTATTTTTTCAACCTCTTCAGTAAAGATTATCATGCGGCCATGATCATATCTTATTTCATAGCTAAGGCCTTCGAGTTTTTTATCAATATTATTTTTAAGCGTTTTTAAAAAGAAATTAATATTATCACTTTTAGTAGATAACTCTCCATATTTAATTATTACTACTCTTTTCATTTATTTCACCAAAACCTTTAATGAAGCATAACATTTATCAAATAATTCTAAAAACTTAGTTACTTCTTTAGTAGTGGTCATTGATGATAAACTTATTCTTATAGTATGCTTTGCTCTTTTTTGATCCCCATACACCGCGATTATAGCTTTAGAAATGTCTCCTGAAGAACATGCTGTATTCGTAGATAAATAAACCTCTTCTTTATCTAGAGCATGAATAAATGTCTCGGGCATTACATCCATAATTGAGATATTTAAAATATGAGGAACACTATATCTAGTTTTATTAATTAAGACATTAGGATACTTCATTAACCTATCGCATATTCTTTCATTAAGAAGATAAATATACTTTTCTTTCTTTTCCAAATCTTCATTGGCAAGTCTTAAAGCTTTAGAGAAACCGACGATCAAAGGAAGAGGTGGTGTTCCTGGCTTTAACTCATTACTTTTGCCTGAACCATAAATCAAAGGTGTAACTTTAATATCGCTAGCTTTATAAAGCATAGCTATACCTTTGGGTCCATATATTTTATGCGATGATATTGAAGCCAGATCAACATCATGTAGAGATATTGTCGTCTTACCTACAGCTTGAGTCATATCACTATGAAAAATAGTAAATGAATTTACTTTCTTAATAATTTGTCTAATCATTTTTAAGGGCTGTCTTATGCCTATTTCACTGTTAACAGCACAAATACTTACTAAAATAGTATCACTTCTGATAAGGCTTCTTAAATGTTCAAAATCAATTAATCCTTCTTTATCATTATTGACATAATCTATTTCAAAACCAATTGTTTTAAGATAATCACATATACTATAAACTGAAGGATGCTCGAGTCTTGAAACGATAATGTGTTTCCCTTTTTTATAATATTTCATAGCCACACCTATAATGGCTAGATTATTACTTTCGGTAGAAGAAGAAGTAAAAGTAATTTCACTTTCTAAAATATTAAATAAATCAGCGATTTGTTTAATCGCTGAATGTAATAATTCATTTGATTTAATACCTAAGGCATTTATCGAATTAGGATTGCCTATATATTCTTTATAAGTTCTATTCATAGCATCTAGAACATCTAAAGATATAGGTGTAGTTGCGGAATAATCTAAATAAATCATGTACTTCTCCTCTAGTTTTTATATTGTTCTAATAATTTTTTATGAATTCCTGGTTCGACAATATTAATAGCACTTATAGCTTGTTCTAAACTGTTTTTATAATTACCTTTATTAAAGGCATTCTCTGCTTTTTGTAAACCAAAATCCACTTCTTTATTTACAACACGATATCTATTGCCATAAACGATAGCCATCTCAGCCATCTTAGCGGTTTTAGTCGTTTCATTAATCGTGTTATAAACTTTTAAAACTAAATCACGAGCTGTATCAACTCTGGTGTTTAATATTTTAATCGAAATAGGCCTTTTGTCAAGTTCTAATACCATTTCATTAATTGCTTCAATCGCTTCAGAAAGTTCAACATAATAATTTCTTGGCACAAGAGGAAGTTTATAACTTTTGGCCTTTTCTTTGGCATCATGTAAAATAGCTTTAATATCATCAAGTTGCTCTCTTGCCCTATTTTCATCATCTTTTAATGAACTTAAATTCCGCAAAGTTATGTTTAATTTTTCTTCAGTAGCTAAAAGTTTATTATTTAAGGCTTCCATGTCGGCACTTAACTTTGAGTATGCTACTTTTTTACTACGGAAAGCCGCAATCGTCGTTTCATAATCAGCCTTTATCTCAATTAAAGCCGATTTGATATCCGTAATAACAGATAATTCATCATCTGTTAAATCATAGCTATATTTTAAATCACCAATTTTTTTATATAACTCATTATTTATTTTTTCTAGCTTAGTAGACTTAATTAAAATACTTCTTGAATAATCATCAAATACTCTTCGAGATACCTTTTCTTTTTCAAAATCATTATAAAGTGAATCAAAATAATCAAGCATTGTCTTAAGTTCAAAGACGGAATCCTCAACATCAAGAACATTTAATCTTTGAAAGATATCCTGAATTTTCTTTTGGGTTTCTTCAATATTATAATCAATATTTAAGTAATCTAGATTATAACCATCATTAACCATTTTCTTAGCTATTCTTTGAATTTCTTCAATCTTCTTAGGGATTAATAAATCACCATATTGACAAATATATTTCGTTTCTTCAATAACTATTTTTAAATTAGAAATAATATTATCAATAGCCTTTACTATTTTACCTACTTCAGTATAGGCATTCTTATCCATAGCGGCTTCAAAAGAAACAAATAGCTTATCAACATTTTCAAATTGCAGTTCAATAGGAACTTTAATTCTTTCAAATTCTTTAGGATTATCATTATAAGTGCTAGCGATAGAACGATATTCAGCTTTTAATTTAGTAATTTTCTCTCTATTTTTCTCTTCACTTAAGGTTATTTCTTTAATTTCTTCTAAAAGAGTATCAGCTTTAGTTTTAAGGTAATTTAAATCCATTTCCGCTTTAATTAGTGATAGTTTTAACTCTTTATAATCTTTATTATCGTAATTAAATTGCACTTCATTGATAGCATCAGTTATCTTAGGTATATCTTTATCTTTTATTTCTTCAAATCTCTTCTTCCATTCTTCGTATCTTTCTTTTAAATCTTCATTGGAAGCAAGAGCTTCAACTTTATTAAGTTCACTTAATATTTGGGCAGATATAATCAGATTTTTCTCTCTTTCAAGTTCATTTATTTGCTCAGCATATTTCTTTTTATTATGATTATTAATAATGACTAAAACAACTACAATTGCAACTATTGTAAGGAAATAATAACCAAAAGCAAATAATAGAAACGTTGATCTAGTCATTTATCTATTCACCCTATATTCTAATTCTACCATAATATACGTTTTTAATCTACTTCAACTTTGTATTTTTATTGTATTTTTTTAGTGATTATAGTATAATGAATATGTTTTCCAATGCGCCCATAGCTCAACTGGATAGAGCGTTAGACTACGGATCTAAAGGCTGGGGGTTCGAATCCCTTTGGGCGTACCATATGAATAATAAAACTCGAACTATTTTAGTTCGAGTTTTTCATATTATTTCTTATCATTTACTCTTTTTGTAGGCCAAAGTGCTATATTACTCAATATTTCCATATCATCAATGTCATTTATATGATTTCCATTTTCTAAAGCATATGTTAAGAATCTTGTAACAACCGTTTTTATGACATCATCACTTAAGTAGCAATAAATCGGGTTTTTTCCTTTTATTTCTAAACATGGTTTCATACCAGTATATGGTATTAAGTTTGTACTATAGTAGTAGTCGGAAGCTATAATTACCGATTTTCCCCCTGCTAATAGTTTGGTAACAAGTTGATTGATATCTCTTTCGCCATATATTTTGTCATCCTCAAGTTCTAGTAAAATGGTAGCATCGCCAATTATATAAACTGCACCGGTAATATCTTTACTTTCTACTGTGCCATGCTTTTCTTTAAAGGAGCCTATGCCACTTGCATATACCTTTTTTAAAGCAAAATCTGGAGAACTTTGAGCATTAAATAAAACATAAATTATTTTTTCGAAATCTTCGACAAACAATTCTTCAGCTGATTGATACCTACTAACATCATATCTAACCTCACCTTGAACTCTATTAACTAGAATTTGTAGACAAGACGCTAAATTAGCTATTCTATTTCCTAAAGCTTTTCTATCAGTAACGCATTTTGCATATTCTTCTTTTAATTCATATAGCCTTTTTAAAGCTTCACAAAGAATATCAATATCCCCTCTGTTAATCTCTCGTGGATCATAACATCCGATAATATATAGACTATTTGATAATATTTCCTTATATACATCATTTAATTTTTGGGTTAATTCTATATCATTATCTTTTTCGGTAATATTTTGCATAATAAACCCTCCCTACTTGTGTATTATTTTATCATAAAAATTCACGTTATTAAATTGCAATTAATATTTCTTCAAAAACAACAAGTACACATAAATATTTAGTTTGCATATAATACAGTGATACTTTAATTTTATACTTGAAGTACATATGAATTTATAGTATAATTAATAGCGAGTTCGAGAAGTAGCACAGCTTGGTAGTGCACCACGCTTGGGACGTGGGGGTCGCAGGTTCGAATCCTGTCTTCTCGACCATTTAGTATGAAAAAGCCTAGAGATTGCTCTAGGCTTTTTAAATGTCATTTTATCTTGTCTTTTTAAATACCGCCGCTTTTTGGGCTTCGGCTTCTTCATCAGACATTGGAATTTTATTTGGATTAACACCTCCGACAGGAGCCCCTAAATGTCTATTTGGTTTATTAGCGTCCATTTGCACAATGCCTGAAGTATCAACGCTTGTACCAGATGCCACATTATTATCTTCAGTTACCGTTTCTTCCTTTTTATTTTTATTTTTCTTCTTTGTTAAGTTAGTATCATCAAAGAATTCAGCATCTTCATTTTTACTTTTAATGAAATTAATAACTTCTTCGTAATTTTTAATGCCGGTTAAAGCTAAAGGGAGTTCTAATCTATCCGAAGCTGTAACTTTTTTAAATACTAATATAATATCTGCATAATTATTCTTCTTATTATATATACCTACTCGATCAATTCTTTCAATATTTCTTATGGTATAACCTTTTTTATTATTAAAAGCAATTACTCTTATATTAGTAAGCCAATATTTATTAAATCTATTTTTAGTATTAACCATTAAATCATAGCTAAAGAAAAATAATAAGAAGACTGTTACAATTGTTATACCTAAAAAAGCTGCATATTTATCAAAGTTAAATCCTGAAGCATAATACTTCGCCCCACCGATATCATGTTTAACACAATAAGTATAAATAAATAAAGCCCACATAATAATGACAAGTATTAAAGAATAAACATATTTTTCCCAATATTTTTTAGTTTTTCTTACATCGGTTTCTAATGATAACTCTATTTCTTCATTTTCTATTAGTTTATTTTCAACATCTTCATACATAAGTATCACCATAATAAGTATAACTTAAATATTTTTTAAAAGATAAAGATATTTGCTTATTTACTTTATAAAATGTCAAAACCAAAATAAAAAAACAAGATAAGCTCTAAACATATCTTGCTTAATAAATAATTAATATGCTTTACCAAAGTAAACTAGATGTTTAGCATCCTTGCCACAGCATACACATTTTTCTGAAATGCCTTCTTCATTAAATGGAATACATCTTGAAGTGGCTCCGCCTGTTTTAGCTTTAATTTCATCTTCACAAGCTTCATCACCACACCACATTGCCTTAACGAAACCACTTTTTTCATTAAAGGTATTTATAAGTTCATCCATATTATGAGCTTCATATATATGACTTTCAAGATGTTCTTTAGCTTTTTGATACATATCTTTTTGCATTTGTTTAAGTATCTCAGGAAGCTTAGTTGTAACATCCTCTAGACTAATGCTTATTTTTTCTCTATTATCTCTTCGAACTATTGTAACAACGCCATTTTCTAAATCTCGAGGACCAATCTCAATTCTTGTAGGTATACCTTGAACCTCTTGATTCGAAAATTTATAACCTGGAGTTTTATCTGATAAATCAATATCAACAACCATACCTTGTTTTTTTAGTTCATCATATATTTTATTTGCTACTTCTAATATTTCAGGTTTATTGTGACCAATTGGAATAATCATACTCTTTATTGGAGCAATATGTGGTGGAAGAACAAGTCCATCATCATCACCATGAACCATAATAATAGCTCCGATTATTCTAGTGGAAAGTCCCCATGAAGTTTGGAATGGATTTACATATTTATTATTCTTATCAATAAATTTAACATCAAAAGCTTTACTAAAGCCATCACCAAAATAATGGCTAGTCGCAGATTGTAAGGCTTTACCATCGTGCATTAATGCCTCGATTGTATAAGTTGCTTCCGCCCCAGCGAACTTTTCACTTTCGGTTTTTTGACCCCATATAACAGGGATAGCTAAATCATTTTCAACAAAATCATGATAAATATCTAGCATCATCTTAGTTCTATCTTTAGCTTCCTCACTAGTTTCATGGATAGTATGTCCCTCTTGCCATAAGAATTCCTTGCTTCTTAAAAATGGTCTAGTCGTCTTTTCCCATCTTAATACTGAGCACCATTGATTATAAACCATAGGAAGATCTCGATAGGAATTTAGATTTTTAGCAAAATGTTCACAAAATAATGTTTCGCTTGTAGGTCTTATGCAAAGCTTTTCCTCTAAAGGGTTAGCTCCACCCATTGTTACCCAAGCAACTTCAGGAGCAAAACCATTAACATGATCTTTTTCTTTATTTAAAAGGCTTTCTGGGATAAGCATCGGCATGTAAACATTCTTTACACCTGTAGCTTTAAATCTAGCATCAAGATTTTTTTGAATGTTTTCCCATATAGCATACCCCGCGGGCATATATACCATACATCCTTTAATGCTGGTATATTCACATAATTTAGCTTTTCTTACTACATCAGTATACCATTGTGCAAAATCAACATCACGTGATGTTATTGCGTCTAAAAATTTTTCATTTGCCATAATATGCCCTTCTTTCTTATTAAACTAGTTTAAATTTTATCATAATAACTATTTAAAGTAAATTATAGTTCATTTATTACTTCATGATTTAATTTTGTATCATCAAACCATTTCTTAGCAAAGCTTGGTCTTATATCAAAGTTTTTAGCTTCATTTATATCATACCACTTATTAATTGAACTTTTATCTTTATCAAGCGTATAGAAATCATCCATACTATTAATTTTTTCACTATCTATTTTATAAACATATAAGAGTTCATGGAATCTAGTTCCATCATAAGTAAAGAAGTTTTCTACTACCTCAAGTAAAGATAATTCATCATCTTTAAGAAGCACTCCTACCTCTTCATTTATCTCTCTTATCATAGCTTTTTTAGTATCCTCTAAAAATTTAACTCTTCCTCCGATTAGAGAATAATAATCGCCACTTTTTTCATTTTTTTGCAAAAATACTTTATTACCATTTTTAAAAATTCCTGCTACTCTAAAGTTGAATTTGATTCCTTCATCATTTACAAATTTAATATCCATATTTAATTTTCCCTTCTTCTTACAACAAATCTTGTACTTCCTTTTTCTTTACCATCATATAATGAATTAATAAATCCTAATAATTCTGTTAAAGACCCATTGATATAATAATATCCTTTACAAGCATTAATTCTATTTATTAACTCCTGTCTTTTAAGATATGTCTCTTCCGTTTCATAAGATGGAACATATCCCATAGGATGACCACTAGCATCAACAAAAGTTGCAGCTTGACCACGGATATGGCTGGATAGATTTTGATATAATAAGAAGTTGTTTCGCCAACTATCTCCCGCGGTTACCTTTAAATCATTTTCTCTATCATCTAGTCTTACATGGACAATATTAGTAATAGGTATTACTCCATATTCCGTATCAATGCCCACGTCTTGAGCCATAATAGTAATCTTATTAGTCCATTCATCCCGAATATCATTATGAAATAAGTATAGCAAAGATTCCATATTATTTTTAACTGATAATAATCTTAAATTTAAAAACTTTGTTCCACCATAAGCCGCAATACCATCACCATCTAAGCCTATTAAAGTCATATCATTACTAATTAAAGAAAAGCCATAATCTTGGCATAAATTTACGGCCAAGCTTGTTTTACCAGCTCCGGCTTCACCAATAATTAAAGTCGCTTCCCCATTTTTACATACGCAAGCTGAATGGCAAGAACTTAGGCCCATCTGTGCAAACTGTTTTTCTAATAAAGGATATGCTAAATAAATAAGATTACTTTTAGTTAGGTTTTGATACGGAAAACGCAAAGTTATATCATGTTCTCCACATTTTAAACCTGCATTTTCTTCTGTATCAATATAAGTAAAAGTATGAGTTATCGATTCATCATCTTTAATGAATTTAGGATCAAAAAATTCCATAAATTGTTTGTTACGTAAGAAATATTCTTGCAAAGGAACATCACTTACAAATCGTAAAGTAGCAGAGGCTACTCCTATACAAAACTTCTCCATAGTGCCTCCTAAAATAGATTAATAGGCTTAATAATCTCATGCATAAAATCTTCGGTAAATTCTTCTTCAATTATCTTTTCACATTCTTGTTTCTTACTTAAATCATTTACCATTAGATAAAAGAAATATGGTTCTAAAATAGATCCTTTATTCCTTGTTAAAGAATATAGTGTACATTTAATACCAAGTTCATCATTAATTCTTTTAACTGCTTTATTAGCCATGAAATTAATTACACAGCCAGTATGATATCTTTCATTTTTACCACAAGGAGCCTCCATAGTATGTTCTCTAAAACTAGGGATTAAGCCTTGAGCATTATTACCTCTTCCTACAACTCCTTCTTCACCACATTCAATACAGCTTCCTTTAACTAAGCCATAAATATGATATGAACCATCTAAATTTTTATTAATATCTATTTTATAAATATAACCTTTAGGATTAGGGATTTTAGCAACTTCTTTATAAAGAAGATCTGTATATTTATCAATTATCTTATCATACTCTTCTTTATCTTTAAATTTGTCTTTGAATATTGGCAAAGAAACATAAATATCGACATCTTTATCTTTTCTGGTTACCATTACTTTAATGTCTTGACCTACTTCATCATACTTAGGACAGGCATAACCATCATCATTAAACTCCCAAAAGAAAGATTCAACTTTAAGAGTAGCTTCTTCACAAAAAGTTTTAGAACTATGATTGACACATAAAGAAGTATCCGCAGCATATAAAGTTTTGGCATCAGGCAAATCATCTATATTTTGAGGTTTATACCAATTTTCTTGTTTAGAATATTGTGTAGGATTAATAATGATATCTAAATCTTCTTCGGGATTAATTCTTGGCATAATCGTACTTAAGTATTTTTTAATAACGGCAGTAAATAAAGATTCTAAATCAATTTTATTACCCGCATATTCACTACTTACGCGGCCATTCATCTCTACTCTTATGGGATGTTTTCTTATAATCTTGCCATCTTCATATAAAAATAATCCACCACCAATATAAAACTTATCAATATTATGATGAAGTATTACGCCAAAGTTTTCCATACAATACTTGGCATAAACTCTTGAGCATTCTTGAGCGAGTTTATCAGCAATAGTATCAGGATGACCTATCCCTTTTCTTTCCACTATTTCTAGATAATTATCCTCAGGATCTTTATACCCCTTTATTACTTGTAGTTTCATATAACCTCCTTAAATCTATACAACTTTGAACAATTAATGTTTCCCAATCTTCAATATTATTATCATTAACATACTGCCAAAAGCTAACTACTCTTTTCATAAATAAATCTACTAATTCACTCATTTTTTCATCAGTAAAATCATCATCTAGCAAATATCTATTAAGAATATCAAGCCATTCGTGATATATTTTATCGTAATTGAGATTACGTGGATCAAAATTTAATTTATTATATACTTCATCAATATATTGCCAGCTTTCATTGGGAATAATATATGGCTCATAATCTATCTTTTCATATCTTACATTTAAAGGTGGATATTTACTAACAGATTTTTTTAAACCTTTAGCTACTCCCATAAAGATATTAGCCATTTTGTGATAGCTTACCCCGTGAATCTTTTGGCCAAGGTTAACAATATCAATTTTAAAATCATGGGTAAGAGCATAAATAAGCATATAAATATCAATGCCATAGCCCATGATATCATCATCTAAATCACTTGTTAAAATACTTTTGATATATTTTAAATTAAAGGCATAGTCCCCTCCAATAGGTTGTCTTATAAACTTGCCATATAAAGTATATAATATAGGCACCACGAAATGATTAGTAGTATTACCTTCTTCTTTTCTTCTTTCATAATAAGGACATATAAAATCATTACCTTTTTCCAAAGAAGTCATGATCTTTAAAAGCCACGTATAATTAAAACTTCTAAGATCGGCATCTAACGTAATAGCGTAATCAATATTATTCTTTACACAAAAGCAAAAAAATTCTCTTATATTATAGCCCTTACCTCGTTTATCAAGTACCACACTTTCTTTAGGATGATGAGTTTTAGTATTTAAAAATATTTCATTAGTTTTATCAGGACTATTATTATCAGAATTAAAAATTACACTATCATATTTATTATCAAGATAAAACAAAGCATCATCAATTTGCTTTGCTATATTAGCAATATTTTCACTTTCATTATAACTAGGAATACAAATAGCTAATGTTTTCTTCATGCCCATATTATACAATGATAAATTTTATAAATAAAGAAAAAATAGAAATGTGTTCATTTTGATAATGATATTCGAATTGATATAAAGTTTTGATTTGGATATTCGAATTAAATAAATAACCCATATA
>CANPXU010000023.1 GCA_947586825.1 uncultured Bacilli bacterium
ACTCGCAATTTAATTATAATACTTTTTTTCAAAAATAAAAAGACTGTCTTCAAATTTTTACTTTGTCAACAGTCTGAGCCATAATATAATGGCTTTAAATATTATTAATCAGCTTTTCTTTCTCTAGTCATTCCCGTGACTTTAGTTTTTAAGGATTGATAGTCAATCTTGCTATTAGCCATATAAGGGATTGACGTAATTTCTACCATATCAGGAAGCTCTACTTCAGAAAATAATTGAACATCACTTGCTCTAGCCATAAATTCTTCTGGAGTTAAAGCTTCAGCTCCTTCTTGAGGTTCAATAAATAATGCAAGTTTTTCAAATGAGCCACCAGCATCAACAACTAAAGCAGCACAATTCTTGACAAAAGGAAGCATTCTAACTTTTTCTTCAATATTATCAAGAGATACTTTTGTATCATATTTAATTAATACTCTTGTTGTACGACCAGTAATATGTAAGAATCCTTCTTCATTTATAAAACCTAAATCTTTAGTATCAAAATAACTTTGACCATTAAACTCTACGGTTGAAGCTTCTGTTTGTTCAGGCATATTATAATAATATAGGAATTTAGAATTACATTTTTCTAATATTTTGCCTTGAACATTTGGTGGTAGTAATTCACCTGTTTGTTCATCTACAATTAACACATCACTACCTATAACAGGATATCCCGCAGCCCCATTTAGATTATGTATTTCATCATTTATAGCTACAGCTCCTGCCATTTCATTTTGGCCGTAACCATTACTGATTGGGCAAGTACATCCTTTAGCAGCATAAGCCTTTTGGAGCTCTTCAAGTTCTTCAGCAAATATTTTAGATCCTGCAGCAAGGAAGCCATCTAAGAAAGATAAATCCTTTAGAGCATCTACAGAAGCAATAATTCTAACGTGAATTGGCGCACCAAAGATAATCAATCTTAAATCAGGATTTTGATAAAGACCACTTACAGCTTCTTTATAATTTAATAAGAATCCTACTGTTTGATTCATTGAATCTTCTGGACTGCTACAATGTATCATTGCAAGTTTAGCTCCAGATATTAAATTAGTATATAAACTTGTAATTAGTCCAAGTCCTATATGAGGTGGAATCGTAACCATTACAATATGATCTTTATCTAAAGAGAAATTACTATACATCATCTTACGAGCCGCAAAGTTAATATGTAAATCACTATGAGTAATTGGTTTAGGCTCACCAGTTGTACCACTAGAAGATATTATTACCGCTGGACGATCTTTTTCATAAGGTTCCGCTTTAACATCCATGCATTTACCACGATTAAGTAGTTCTTCATATTTAATATGATGTCCCATTAAAGGGCCTTCATTATTACAGATAACCGCTGGAATATGACCAGGATTTATCATAGCCTCTAATGGTTTTAACATATTCTCAAGTACAAACATATCAAGCTTGGTTTCCGTTACAGATTGGAATAAAGAAGCAGGATCTTTGGTAAAATCAATCCATTTAGATGTAGCACCAATTTTATTCGCAGCAAGTAAGAAAATAGCCTCTTCAATACTATTACTAAATAGCATGCCAATCATTGAGCCTTTTGTCATACCTACGCTTGCAAGACCAGCGGCAGCTTTATCAACTTCACTTAAAAGCTCACCATAAGTCATTACTTTACCAATATCAGGTTGAGCAAGAGCAATTTCATTTTCTCTTCCTTTAACTGACATAGCAAAAGTAGTATATAGTGTATTGTGAGGATCAAAATCAAAACTCAATTTTTCTCTATACCACTTAGTATAAGGTTTATCTAAATATATATTCCCTGTTAAAGGACCTTGTATTTCTCCTAAATTAAGCCCTCTTAAATATAAATCTCTTTGTTCTTGTTCAATCTCACTAAGTTCCCCTATTTTTCTTAATTGATCATAAATAAATTTTTGTTCCATTATCTACCTCACTCATATAAATCATAGCACAAACATAAGAGTTATAAGAATATACTTTACAGAAATATGACATTTAAAAAGACATTTAAAATTATCGTAAATCAATTTTTAATTAACAAACACTAAAAAAGAGGAATTAATCCTCTTAAGCTTATTATTTATCAATCTTTTTATGTATTAAATCTTTGGTAATAACAGGGCTTGCTTTGCCTCTAGTTTCTTTCATTACTTGGCCTACGAAATAATCAAATAAATTAGTTTTACCATTATGGTATTCTTCAATTTGCGTTTCGTTAGTGCTTAATATTTTATCAACTATTTCTTCAATTACTTTCTCATCAGTAATTTGGCTATTTTCTTTAGAAATATAGTTAATAGGTTCTTTTTTCTCTTCTAAAGCTTTTGCAAATATTTCTTTAGCTTGTTTAATAGAAATGGTATTATCATTCATTTTATCTACAATTTGTTTTAAGTATTCAGGTTTTAAATAAAAATCTTTAATAGATATTTCTTCTTTATTAACATATGAAGTTATCATACCATTAACCCAGTTACAAGCAGCTTTAGCATCAATGCCAAGTGATACACACTTTTCAAAGTAATTCGCCGTATCAATATCTCTAACGAGAATTACGGCATCATGTCTATCAAGGCCAAATTTCTCGATGTACATCTTCTTTCTTTCATCGGCAAGCATAGGAATGGAAGCTTTAACTTCATTAACATAATCATCTTCAATTTTAAATGGAGGAAGATTAGGTTCAACAAAGTACTTATAGTCAATTGCATCAACTTTACTACGCATGTGAATGGTAGTACCACTTTCTTCATCAAACCTTCTGGTTTCTTGAATAAGTTCATCAGTTTTGCCTTCTTTTAAAGCTTTACGAAGTCTTTTCTCTTCATAAACAATAGTATCTCTAACATTACTTAAAGAGTTAACATTCTTAGTTTCACTTTTGGGCGTAACATACTCACCATTTTCATCTTGTAAGCTAACATTAACATCACATCTTATTTGGCCTCTTCTGGTATCAGCATCGGATATATCACAATATTGATATATTCTACACATCGTTTCCATAAACGCAATAGCTTCATCAGCAGAATGCAAACATGGGTCTGTTACACACTCTAATAAAGGAACTCCTGCTCTATTGTAGTCAATTAGAGAAGTAGAACTTAAGTGGTCTAAAGCTGCGGCATCTTCCTCTAAATGGATATCTTGAATAGATACAGGCACTATCCTTCCATCTACATCAATATCGATATTTCCATGAATACCTATAGGATAAGTATTTTGAGTAATTTGATATCCTTTTGGTAAATCCGGATAATAATAATTCTTACGATCAAATATTAAATACTTTGGAACTTCACATTTTAAGATTAAGGAAGCCATTAAAGCCTTACGAAAGCATTCCATATTAACATTTGGTAAAATGCCAGGAAGGCCAATATCTATTTCCTTAACATTACTATTAGCTACTTTATTATAGCTATTTGATGAAGGAGAAAAAACTTTAGAATTACTTTTTAGTTCACAGTGCATCTCAAGTCCAATGCAAACACGATATTCCATTATTTTACCTCCTTTACTGTTTGGCCTTTATATTCCATCGTAGATTCCAAACTATCAGCCATATTTAAGACATTAATATCATCTTTAAATTTACCTGTAATATTAACACCAATTGGCATATCATCGATAAAACCACAAGGAATAGTAATGGATGGATAACCGCCAAAGTTACCTATAGCTAAATGATTTTCCAAAATCATCTCATCCTTCGTAATAACATTTGAGGCCTTTTCAATAAGTGGTGCTTTATCACCAGAGCAAGGGAGTATTAAACCATCATATTTTTCAAACAACTTATTAAATGTATCACAAATAAGTCTTCTTACTCTTTTAGCATTCAAGAAATACTTTTCTTGATTTTCTTTTTGCAATACAAATGATCCAATAACAAATCTTCTTTTAATAAGTGGTGAAAAGCCTTTAGTACGATGATCTTTCATCGTATCCATTACGCCTTTTCCTTCACCACGATGGCCGAAGATAATACCTGTTAAGTTAGAATCATTGGAAGTAGCTTCAGCACATGTAATAGAGTCATAACTGGGTTTTATAGCATTAAGTAAGTTTATATCAATACTTTCTTCATATACTTCCATACCTAAGCTCTTGCATTTATTTATTACTTCTTCAAAATTTTCAAGAACTTTAATTGTATTAGGATTAGTATATTTACTCTTATCACATATTTCTTTGATATAGAATAACTTTTTGCCTTTTACATTACCATCAATGCCTTTATATAAAGATACATCATCCATATCTTTAATATTAGTCATATCCTTGTTATCGCTACCCTTCATGGCATCAATAACAATAGCCGCATCTTTAACACTGCGCGCAAAACAACCAATATGGTCAAGACTTGAAGCAAAGGCAAAAAGGCCATATCTACTTACTAACCCATAGGAAGGTTTAAAACCAACGGTTCCTGTAAAAGCCGCGGGTTTGCGAATTGAATCTCCCGTGTCAGAGCCGATAGCAAAAGGCACAATACCTAAAGCAACAGATGCTGCACTACCAGATGATGAACCTCCTGCTTGGCGAGTTAAATCCCAAGGATTATGAGTAGCACCTGTATTACCTGTGGTTCCAGTACCACCCATGGCAAGTTCATCCATAACAGTTTTACCTATTAATACTGCCCCGTTTTTGCATAGATTTTGATAAGCTGTAGCATCATAAACGGGAACATAATCCTTTAAAGTATTAGAACAAGCCGTTGTTCTTATTCCTTTAGTAGATAAATTATCTTTTAAAGCATAAGGAATACCTGAGATAAGACTATCTGTAACAGGAGCTTCTTTAGCATCCTTCAATACTAAATTAAAAGCATTAACTTCAGTATTATATTTATCTATCTCTTCTAAAGCTTCATCAATTAATTTTTGCGAAGTAATCTCCCCGTTTACTAAGGCGCTGTGAATAGTCAATAAATCTTTATCTAAATATCTCATTAGCCTACCACCTTTGGAACTTCAACCATTCTATCGATTTGACCATCACAATTTCTTAAAATATCTTCAATAGGAAGCGATTCTTCAGCTTTATCCTCTCTTAAAGAAGATATTGTATAGTCAGTAGGAAAAGATTGAGGTTCTACCTTTTCAATACCTGGAATCTTATCGATTAGTTCCATATTTTCATTAATAGCATCAAATTCACTCAAAAGAATTTCTATTTCTTCATCTGATAAACCGATAAGTAATTTATCAGCGTAATCTATCATCATTTCTCTTGTAAACATTATTTATTATCCACCACCTTGATTCCTAAGTCTTTAAGTTGGTCTTCTGTAACTTCACTTGGAGCTTCACTCATTAAACATGAAGCACTTTGGGTTTTAGGGAATGCAATAACATCTTTAATATTATCTGTATCATTTAAGATCATAACTAAACGGTCAAGACCTAGAGCAAGACCTCCATGCGGTGGAGTACCATATTTTAAAGCCTCAACAAAGAAGCCAAATTTTTCTTTAATTTGTTCTTCGGTAAGTTCTAGAGCTTCAAACATCTTTCTTTGAACTTCTTGATTATGGATTCTTATAGATCCACCACCTGCTTCATAACCATTTAAAACAATATCATAAGCTTTAGAATAAACATGGGCTTTATCCGTTAAAAGCTTATCAACATCTTCATCTTTAGGCATTGTAAATGGATGATGGCAGGCCATATATCTTCCTTCTGTTTCTGACCATTCAAAAGCCGGGAAATCAGTTACCCATAGAAAATTAAATAAGCCATCTGGAATTAAATTTAAATTCTTAGCAACATTGATTCTTAAAGCTCCTAAAGAAGTATTAGCTACATTTAATTTATCCGCAATAATTAAAACTAAGTCATTATTTTCAAGACCAAGTACTTCTTTTAATTTATTTAGTCTTTCTTCTTCAACATTTTTAGCTATTGAACCTGTAAAGGCACCATCTTCATATTTTAAGTAAGCAAGGCCTTTAGCTCCAAATACTTTAACGGATTCTGTTAAAGCGTCAATATCCTTTCGAGAGTATTTATCAGCATTATTTTTAACAACAATACATTTAACTACGCCTCCATCAGTAATAACACTATTAAACATATTCATCGAAGTTCCGCTTAAAACTTCGGTTATATCATTAAGCTTCATCTCAAATCTAGTATCTGGTTTATCAGAGCCATAAAAGTTCATAGCATCATCATATTTCATTCTTGGGATATCACCAATACTAAGGCCTTTAATATCAAGCATAATCTTTTTAATTAAGCCCTCGACTGTATTCATGATATCTTCTTCGTTAACAAAGCTCATTTCCATATCTACTTGAGTAAATTCTGGTTGTCTATCTGCTCTTAAATCTTCATCTCTAAAACATTTAGCTATTTGATAGTATCTTTCAAAACCCGCAACCATTAATAATTGCTTAAATATTTGTGGGCTTTGAGGAAGAGCATAAAATGATCCTTTATTTACTCTTGAAGGTACAATATAGTCTCTTGCTCCTTCTGGAGTACTCTTACATAAGATTGGGGTTTCAATTTCCGTAAAACCATTATCATCTAAATACTCTCTAATTGATTTCATTATCTTAGCTCTTGATTCAATAATCCGATGATATTTATCTTTTCTAAGTTCTAGATAACGATATTTTAAAGTCGTATTTTCTAACGCTTTACCATCTTCATATAGATTATATGGAAGTTCTGCAGAACTAGATAATACTTCAAGATTTTTAGCAAGCATTTCTACTTCACCAGTAGCAAGATTAGGGTTAGCTTCCGCCCTTTTTTGAATAGTGCCTGTTATCTTAAGGCAATATTCACTTTTTAAGTTTTCAGCCTCGGCAAAGTCACTTTCCAAACTAGTTTTATTAAATACTACTTGAAGTAATCCTGTTCTATCACGAAGGTCAACAAAGATAACGCCACCCATATTACGCATTCTATTAACCCAACCATACACGGTAAATTCTTTACCTACATCTGTTATACGAAAATCATTATTATTAAACTTCTTCATAATATCTCCTTAAAAATCACAATTACCTGGAGTTCTTGGATAAGGGATAACATCTCTTATATTATCTACTCCCGTAATATAAATAATAAGTCTTTCAAAGCCCATACCAAAACCTGAATGAACACAAGTACCATATTTTCTTAAATTTAGATACCAGTCAAAATCTTCTTCCTTCATACCAAGTTCTCTAATTCTTTGTAAAAGCTTATCATAATCTTCTTCTCTTTGACTTCCACCCATTAATTCTCCTGCTCCTGGAACTTCAAGGTCAACGGCTGCAACCGTTTTACCATCTGGATTTTGTTTCATATAAAAGGCTTTAATATCTTTAGGCCAATTTTTAATAAACACTGGACCATCAAAGAATTCTGTAATATATTTTTCATGTTCTCTAGCTATATCTTCACCATATTCAGGTTCAAACTCCCATTTAACTGGGGCATTTTTAAGAATAGTAATAACTTCTTCATGATCAATTCTTTTAAAGTTACTATTAACTAGTTTAGTTAATTTATTAATTAAGCCTTTTTCAACAAATTCATCAAAGAATTTCATTTCCTCAGGGCAATTATCTAAAACATATTTAACAACATACTTAAGCATGCCTTCCATTATATCCATATCACCGTCAAGGTCACAGAAAGCCATTTCAGGTTCAATCATCCAGAACTCGGAAGCATGAGTCTTAGTATTAGAGTTTTCGGCTCTAAAAGTTGGCCCAAATGTATAAATCTTCTTATAGTTCATAGCAAAGGTTTCGCCCTCAAGTTGACCCGTAACAGCAAGTCCTACTTGCTTACCAAAAAAATCTTTAGAATAGTCTACTTTACCTTCTTTAGCCACTCTTTCTAAGTCTAAAGTTGTAACTTGGAACATTTGTCCTGCTCCTTCACCATCATTAGCCGTTATCAAAGGGGTATGAACATAGACAAAGTTTCTTTCTTGAAAGTATTTATGAATAGCATAAGCGGCGACACTTCTTACTCTAAATACGGCTCTAAAAAGATTAGTTCTTACTCTTAAGTAGCCTTGTTCTCTTAAAAATTCTCTGGTATGTCTTTTAGGTTGAATAGGATAATCTTCAGGACAATCGCCTAAAAGCTTTACTTCCCATGCTTTTATTTCATAATCTTCTTTGCCTTGGGATTTAACGAGTTCACCATGAACTTCTATAGCACAGCCTACTAAAAGCTTACTTATTTCATCAAAATTACTAATACTTTTATCATATACTACTTGAATACCATTTTGTTCAGTTCCATCATTAAAAGCAATAAAGCCAAATTCTTTCTGAGGTCGATGGTTTCTAATCCAACCCTCAACTCTTACTTCTTTACCAATATATTCTTTAATATTTTTCTTTATATCTATTATATCCATTATTATCTCCTATAATAAACTTAACATATGATCAATAATCTCATCTTCAGCTACAGTTGTTTCTTCTTTAGTTATATTATCTTTAACGTTAATCATACCTTTTTGAAGCATCTCACTATTTAGAATAATAAGCTGTTTAGCATTATGTCTATCAGCATCTTTAAATTGAGCTTTTAAGCCCTTATTTAAATAATCTGTTTCACAAGTAATACCATTTAATCTTAAATCTTGCATTAAGATATTAGCCTTCATCTTTTCTTCTTCATTAACTGCTAAGATATAAACATCTACATATTCATCTTGTAAGCCTTTTTCTTTAAGGCAATTGATTATTCTTTCGATACCACAAGCAAAGCCAACGCATGGAACTTCAGGCCCATCAAGTTCAGATACTAAGTGATTATATCTTCCACCACCGCCTAAAGCAAGTGAATCATCAAGCTTTAATTCGTAAACCATATAATCGTAATAATCTAGTCCTCTTACTAGAGTATTATCAATTTCATAATCAACATCTAAGTAATCTAAATATTCAAGGACTTTTTTAAATCTCTTTTCACTTTCTTCAGATTGATATTTCAAGATATCTGGTGCATTTTTCAAAATATCACTATCAGCATCAACTTTACAATCAAGAATTCGAAGAGGATTAATCTCAATTCGCTTTTGACAATCTTCACATAAATCATTTATATGAGGCATTAAATACTCTTTTAAAGCCTTTTTATAGTTTTCTCTATCTTCTTTACCGCCAAGATTATTAATGTGTACTGTAACGTCTAATCCAAGCTCTCTTAATACGTTAACGCTAAAAGATATAATTTCTGCATCGATTAAAGGATCATCACTGCCTAAAGCTTCAAGACCAAATTGCGTAAATTCTCTATTTCTACCAAGTCCTGGTCTTTCATAACGATACATAGTTCCGATGTAATAAAGCTTATTAATACCTGATGGATCAGCATAAAGCTTGTTTTCAATAAAGCTTCTTACAACCCCGGCAGTGCCTTCCGGTCTAAGCGTTAAAACTCTATTAGAACGATCAGTAAAATCATAAGTCTCTTTTTGAACTATATCAGAGCTTTCACCTACACCTCTTTTAAATAGTTCGGCGTTTTCAAAAAGTGGTGTTCTAATAAATTTATAATCATATACAGCAGCATAAGCATCTACGACATCTTCAATATGTTTATAAATTCTAGCATCCTCTTTAAGTAAATCATAACATCCTTTTGGTTTAATTATCATAATATCCCTCCTATAAAAGAAAAAGACCTAGAAAATGTAAGGGCGATGGATAAACCACCACGGTGCCACCTTACTTCTAGGTCTCATTTATTTATCGCTTTATAAGCGTTTCTATGTTAATGGAAGTCGTCAATTTCCCACAGAAAATATATAATAATTTTAATATAAAAAGCTATTTTAGTCAATAAAAAACAAGCTTTTAAATCTATATATTATATTAAAATTCATTTTCTATTTTTTTAACTTCTTTTAAATCAATATTTGTATATTTTGCAACTTCTTCAGATGAAAACCCATTATTTAGCATATTTTTAATAATTTCAACTTGGCCTTCCTTTTTACCTTGCTCTAGGCCTTCCTTTTTGCCTTGTTTTAGCCCTTTTTCGCGACCTTCTTCAAGGCCCTCTTTTCTTGCCATTGCCTTTTCAGCATTTAGTATCATTATTTCGTCTTCTTCCGGTGTTATATACCAAAAATCATTGGCATCCATTCTGTCTAGTTTTTTTGCTAAATTTTCCATAAATTCATCTCCACCTTTATATATTTCAAGATCACTTCTTGTCATTGTAAGAGCTCCAATGTGTCGTATTTCTTTTCGGTTGTCCCCATTATAACAGAGCTCTCTTGCCTTGTCTAGATTCACTTCATAAACTATTACATTATCTATGTATTCATCCAAATCATCATCTTGTAGTTTATATATTTCCACTACATCATGTTTTTTACTTAAACTACAAGATAGATTAATACTTATATATTTCTGATCACTTTTATACCTTTTCCCCTTTTCCTGATCAGATACTATTATTTTAGAAAAATAAACAAAATTTCTAAATCTTATAGCTTTTGACGATAATGAATTAACTTCAATATGTACTAGTTCACCATTCATTCTTACCAGTAAATCTATAATTTTTGCTTTTTCATTTATACTATCTATTGGTAACTCTCTATCTTTAAATTCAATAATACTTACGCTTTCTTGCATTATATCCTTTAACAAAGTTTCAAGCATAGGTTTCCCCTCTTCAGTTCCAAAGATAGTTTTAAATAAAGCATCATCTTTGACTTTTACCGATTCTACATTTTTCAAGATGTCTCCTTTCCTAATAAGGAATATTTATGGCACCATATTTATCCCTTCTATATTTATATATACCGGGTAAAAGTGCTATTTCCTTTTTTTAAATTAAAATTTCATAAAAAAACTCTTACTTTCATAAGAGTCTATTCTACAACATGAACAATAAATCCTACTATTCCATATTCGCCCGTTGATGAATCACTAAGTTCAAATGTTATATAGTAGTCACCAACTTGTCTAAATGTATAACCAAGTGTTCTACCAACAATTGCTTCATTTGTGTAACTAAAAGAATCTAATGTCCCATCTGGTTTTTTTAGAGTAAAACTAGAAATAAGCCCATAATCACTTATTCTATCATCATCAGTTCTGATAGTGGCTCCTTTATTTACTTGAATAGTGTATTCTCCTAGATTAGATCCATCTTCTAAAATAGTATCAGCAGAAGATTTTACCGTTACATCGCCAATACTCATAATAGCACTATGCTCATAATAGTTTGGGTCCTCTGCAAAGCCATAAAAAGAATTGATACCATATACAGCTTTATATAGGCTAGCACCTTCAGAAAGCGGTTTACCAAAGAAATAATTAAGAGAAGCACTTCCTCCATCGTCTCCTTGACTATCTAATATATAATAATTTCCTCCCGCTTGAACTACATTAAATGTATGAGCTCCACCTTCATTATTAATGGCATTAACGGTATAAATATCAAAGCCAACTCTTCTACCAAGCGTTAATAATAAAGCTGAATAATTGAAACAAACACCACTTTTATTTTCTAATACATCAAGACCTTGGAATAGTAAAAGCATATCACTATAATAATAATGCAAGTATCCAACTTCCCTTTTCATATTGTTTATACTGTATTCAATATCACCCGTATAATACACAGTATTTTGAATCATATAATTATAAATAGCTACTAACTTATCATAATTACTCATTCCAGGAGTAATAATACTATTAATTATAGCTCCTACTTGGCTATCTACCTTATCATATCTAGTTATAATTGGATTTAAAGGTGTACTATTAATAGCATCTTTAAGGATTTGAACAGAAGCAGCATTATTGGTACTAGGAGTAGCTACAGTAGATTGATTATTTCCAGTACTAGGAACCGTTTCTTCTTCATTATCTTCTTTTTCATTCTCTTCTTCAGAATCTTCCTCATCTTGTTTTTCTTTTTCTTCTTCCTCAACTTTACTACCATTTGTTTCATCATTATCAGTAACATTCTCGCTTACTTTAGAGGTTTCTTCACTTGCACCTTTATTATGTTTTGCAAGATATATCACACCAAATGAAGTAGCAATACCTACGATAATAAAAAGAGCTACTACAATAACGGCAATTAATATATTTTTCTTTTTGTCACTTAATTTCTTTTTAGACATACATCAAAGATCCTTTCACCGACATTATAGCACAAACTACAGTTTTTGATTAATCATTTTGCACAAAAAACTCTTACATTAATGTAAGAGTATAGGATATTTGGTTTACTTAACTTGTGTTTTATAACCATTTGTAATTATTTCAATCCAGTCTAAAAGTGTTTTTTCTTTTATAATCATCCGTGCTTTAACATTTACCCCATCTTTTTTTCTATTATTATCTCCAGTTTCCAAGAAATACATTTTCTCTTTATCTATAACCTTTATTTTAAATCTACCATGAGCTAAAGAGCATCTGATATAGAAGAAAACATCTAAAAACTCTGCTTTGCCATTATTATAAAAAGCTATTATGTTTTTATTTGTGTCAAAAGGGAATTTATTAAGTTTAGTTTGAGCAAAAAGGTCACTAATATCTCCGAGTCTTCGAGCTCTAACAAATGTCGTTTTTTCATCCATATCCCCAACTTTAATCAATGTTCTTCTTAATACTTGAGCCTCCCAAACATTTTCACCCCAGTAAGCTTTAATATCAAAGGATCTTTCGCTAGCATTTTTACATGGTGCATTTATTACATAAAAGATAAATATTTTCTTAAAGTTATCATCAAGTAATTTATTATTTAGGGATTTAATCCATCCAGGATTATGAGGAACTACTAGCTTTGGTTTTTCTTCAATTTTCTTATAGTTTTTTAACATCTAACTTTTCAACTCTTTCTATATTAATTATAACATAACAAATAAAAACTCCTACATTTCTGTAAGAGTTTTTGTTATCCTAGTTATCAAACTAGTCAACTGATTAGTTTTGTTTTCTTAGAACAAGTCCGCAACCAGCTAATGCGATTAATGAAGCAATGTTCATAACAGCATAAACAGCAGCGTTATCACTAGTGTTTACATCACTAGTAGTTCCAGTTGCACCAGTATTAGGGTTAACTGTTGTACCAGAATTATTGTTTCCACCCTCAGTTGTACTAGGGTCAGTTGTTCCAGGAGTTGTAGTTCCAGGAGTTGTAGGATCAGATGTTCCAGGATTTACAGGTTCATCGTCACCAGGAGTAACTGTTGAACCAGTTTTTTCAGCAAGTTTTAATCCTTTAGCAGCAGCATATAACTTAGCATAATATTTGTCTACATCTGTTTGTTGAGTGTATGGTAAATCTCTATCAAAATCTTGAGCAAATTCATAAACTGCCCATGATTCAGATGTAAAGCTATCTTTTCCTATACTGTCAATAAGTGCTTCTAGAGCATCAACATCAGAATAATCTGCTCTTGATACTAATTCAAAAGTTGCTTTTTCAATAGCTTCTCTCATTGCAGCAATTTCACTATCTTTGCTTACAGGCAAATCATAATCTACAGCAGCAAGTGCTTCTTTTAATGCAGCAACACTAGAATTAGTCCAATCATCACGAGAATTTAATTTTGTTTCTGCAGCTTTAACAGCGTTTTTTAATCTATCATAATGTCCTAATTCTTCTAATCCATTAACAGCAGCAATGTATGCATCATAAGCATCTTTTATTTCTGTTTGTCTTGTAGCAGGAATTGGATTTTCTGGAGTATGTTCATCAATTAATGCTTTAGCATTAGCGTAAGCTTCCTTATAAGCAGCAAAAGATGCTTTAGTATATGTTCCCTCTGCTGCAAAATAATTAGCTGCTTTTTGACATACATCTACTATTCCAGTTTCTAAAGCAGTTTTTAATTCATATATATTAGCTGGTGCTACAACTAATTCATAATATGCATCCTTTGCAACAAATTGAGCAAGAGTTGTATCAATTGTAGCTTTTTCTTTCATTAATGAAGAAACTAATGTGCCATATACAGTTTCAACTTTTAAGCTTACACCATTTGGTGTGTAATTAACTGTAGAATAATTACCACCATTAATAGTAATATAACCATTGCTTAAATTTCTTAAAGCACCAGTCATTCTACTATTTGCAGTTGTACCAACTAAAGTTAAATGACTATAGTTATCAATATCACCAGATAAAGTATAACCATTTAAATCAACAGTAACATATTCTCCATTATCAATTTCAATCTTAGCATTAAAATTACCATTTAAAGTAATTCTATAAGATCCATTAACCCTGCTAACAGTAACAGTATTTCCAACACCAACAACTTCTGAATCTAAAATTTCAAGTTCAGTAGTAACATTTGTGTTGCCAACTTTAAGTGCGCTTGCACTATTTACACCCATAGCCATTGCGATTGCAGTAACTACAAGTAACCCTAATTTCTTTAAATTTTTGTTCATTTCGAACCAATCTCCTTTCATACCTACCTATTGTAGTTATCTTTACTTTAGTAGTCAATAAATTTTTTGAAAGTTTTACATTATTTTACACTACATAAATATTCAACATATTTACTATTAATAATAATATGCTATAATGTCTTTAACTTTACTACTTAAAAGATAACTTTACTTCTTAAATAACTACTATTTACTACCCGATGTAAATTACCATATTTTTCCTCCATTTATATAATGGAAGATATTTTTAATTTTCATACAATATTTTTTATTTATTTAGTAGTTTATTATAAATATTAACAAATTACTTTAATTGCTCTGTTATATTTATAAAAAAATCACTATTCCATAATTCTAAATTATTAGGATCTTTTATAAAGGGTATTACATCTTCTTTAGCTTCTTTAAAATCTATTTCTTTAAATTTATTTTTTAATAATTCTTTTAATATCTCTATATTAAATGGTTCATTTTCTTTAATATATTTGGAATCAATTAATTTGTTTTGTAATAAATCTAAATTAACGTTTATATTATTAGCTAAAAAGAATACATAATCATATAAGTCTCTTCCCTTTGTTCTTTTTTGCCAATTACGGCATAATATAGCGTGTATTTTGCCTGCGAATAAAGATGATTTATCATATAATCTTATTTGATGGGGGCTTGGAAGTAATTTATACTTTATTTCATACGTTGCCCCCTTCGGAGGGTTAATATCAATCTCAAACTTTACTTTGATATTTTTAAGAGTATGATCATATTGATGATTTGCTTCATTAGGGAAAAATTTTAAAATAAGTTCGATAGTATCTCCTTTTAAAAATGCTGAAGAAATATTTGTTTCATTATGTTTTTGCTTTGTACTAATTTCCAAATTTACGCCATAGGCATTTAACTCTTTTTCTATATACCCAAAATATTTACTTAAATCAAATTTTTTATTGGGAGTAATTAAAGCAAAATCTAAATCTTCGGAGAATCTATCTAATTTATAAAATATTCTTAAAGCGGTACCACCATAAAAAGCCGCTTCTTCAAAAAAGCCTCCTCTTGATAAGCCTAATAATACTAGTTCTTGAATTATTTCCTTTAAAGCATTTATTTCATCGCTCGTATTTTTTATTTTATAAGAATCAAGCATTTGTCCAATTATATTATTCATTTGTTTTTCTCCATATACTTTGCAAGCAAGCTAACGTTAGTTGAATGATATAAATTACTTAGTTTTTCTATTTTATTTATATCCAATTTATTAAACTCGCTTTCATCTATCCGTAAATCATTAAATAACATATTTTCAAGATTATCATAGTTAAGTAAAGGTGATAATGTGTATAGTTTATCGCATAAAGCTTTTTCCGGACTTGCTATTTGAAAAGAATATTCACCCTCAACTTTTAAAATAATTTCCTCGGGATAAGCTAAGGCCGGGATATCTCTATAAGTAAAAGTTCCAAAGCTTGTGTCATATTTCTTTTTCTTTTTCTTATCAAAAGTAGCACAAGTAATCGTGCTTACTCTTTCGAGTATTAATCCATAATAAGCTAAAGCATATTCAAAAGAAATATAAGAAGGCCCATATATACTACCCGCGAGTAAATAACCGGGTGTCTTCGGATCTGTTTCATATAATCCTTTTATTATTTTAAATAATTTACCATTTTTAATATCTCTGCTTACTTTGTTGTTTTTATTAGAATAATTAAATAAATTATTCTTAGCTATTACATTAGTAATTATCATATTTTCACCTCTTAATACCATTATATAGTATTTACTGGTGAAAATCAATGATATTTCATTCAAAAAAATATTAACTATTTAAAGTTAATATTATTGTTTATAGTAACAAATCCTTGCTCCCAGATATTTATATCATCTTCATCGCAAGAGTATGTAACTTGAACTAGTTTATCTTTATAAGAGTAATAACTTATATAGTAATATTTATCTCTACTTATAAAACTAATAGTATTTAGATCTTCATTTACTTCAATATCCTCATTTTCGGTATAATAAAAGCCTAAAGAAGAAGCATAATTATAAACTTCCGATTCTTTTAAATCCGTATTTGTAAAATAGATACCAATATATGTATCATCTTTTTCGTAAGTAATACTGTATTCGATATTGTCTTCAGGTTTATATGCAAGATTTTCTTTAGTAGTTTTAAATCCTATAGGTATATAGATATCTAAGGCATTATCTATATCCATTTTACTAGCTTTAATACTAGTCATATCTCCTAAAAGGATTTCTTTATAATCATATTTTAGGAAACGGAAATAAATAGTAATAAGAGATATAATAAGAAGCATCATAGAAATAAATTCGATAACTTTAAGATAACCAACATAATCTACGCCATCTTTAGTCTTATTATTTTCTTCGTAGTATTTCATACCATCTTCCATTTGTTTATCATTAAGCTGATCAATAATAATCGTCGGAATACCAATAAATAAAGCCGCTAAAAAATAGATAACAAAAAATGGTTTAATAGGCAGTTCATTTAAAAATACTAATAAAGTTGTAATTAATAAAATCATGACAAAATAACAAGTGATACACCCTAAATGCCAAGCATTACGATAAGTAATATGCCTTTCATTTTTAATAATTTTGCGATATTCTTTTTTCTTCATATTATCTCCATATATTATATATAATATTTATCTATTTCTTCAAGTAATGGCTCAAGATCTTCTTCAATTACATTTTTTACAGGTATTCTGGCCGAAATTCTATCAGCCTTTTTGGCAATGGCATCTAATATATCTGGTCGATTATTTAAAATAGCGTAATAAAATCTTTTATTATTTTTTAAAGATATATAAGCCAAAATAAATGGTATATGTTCTTGCCTACAATAGTATAAACTCGAATTGCTTAAACCCGGGCAAGAAATTTCGTCTGGAGTGTTGGCAAGCGGTGATATTTCACTACTGGTGGATTTTATTTGCACAAAGGCAATCTTACCCGTGGGATTACCAGCTTTATCAAAAACCTCAATAATTCCATCATATCCATAATCCCTACCTGTAAATTCTCTAAAGATAGCTCTACCAGATTTAGTAATTATACATTTTACATGTGAGACACCATTGTCATCTATTTCATGTGCCTCAAGTCTTTTAGCCACTTATACCACCTTATTTATAATTATATAGTAAATTTCTAATTATTAAAAGCTAAATTATAAAGAACTATTTTTATCTTCACTTAAATAAAGACTTTTATAAAAAGCACAATTTTTAAGTAAGCTCTTATGCGTTCCTTTAGCAAAGACTTTGCCATCTTTTATAACATATATTATATCGGCATCGACAATGGTGGAAAGCCTATGAGCAACGATTATCAAAGTATGGTCTGAAGCAAGCTCATTAATAGAATTTTTAATAAACTCTTGTGATTCGTTATCTAAAGCTGAAGTTGCTTCATCAAATAAGATAACTTTAGAGTTTTTCATAAGGGTTCTTGCTATAGCTAGTCTTTGTTTTTGACCGCCAGAAAGATTTACGCCACCCTCACCTAAAAGAGTGTCATATTTATTTGGAAGATGCATAATATAATCATCTATATAAGCCATCTTACAATATTTACGAATTTCTTTTAGTGTAATATCAGGTTTAATAAGTTCAAAGTTTTCTTTGATAGTACGATTAAAGATAAAAGGTTCTTGTCTTATTATCGAAATATTTTCTCTTAAAGACTCTTCACTTAATAATTTAAGATCTATACCATCTAAAGAGATATTTCCTTTAATAGGATCAAATAACCTCGTTATAAGGTTAAATAAGGTTGATTTACCCTCTCCTGATGATCCGACAACCGCAATCTTTTTATTAGGTTTAAAAGTTATATTAAAGTCTTTTAAAAGAAGTTTTTCATCGGGATAGCCAAAGGTAACATCCTTAAATTCAATAATACCTTTAGCATCTAAAAGATTAACATTACCATATTCTACATCATTAAATTTTTGATTGAAAAGTATTTCATTAACCCTTCCTAAAGATACGGATAAACTTTGATAAGTTTTAGAGAATTCTCTAACATTTTCAATTACCCAAGTATAACGATATATATAATATGTCATAGCGACAAAGAATGTCGTAGAAAGCATTTTATTATAAGTTAAGATAGCACAAGTCATAAAGGCACCACACTCAAGTAATATCTTCATAAAGCTAGATATAACATCATAGTCTCTACCATCTTGATATACTTTTATCGATTTAGTAAATAGATTTCGAATAGTTTCAGCATATCTATTGATAACAGTTTTATTTACTCCTAAAGTTTTGATTTCTCTTACACCACGTACTGATTCCGTAGATATAGCCGAAAGTTTATCATATTCTTTTTTGCTTTCTTCATTACCTTTTTTAAATTTCTTACCGTAAAAATATACTACAAAAGAATAGATAAATAGAAAGATGATAATCTCAAGACCGACAAACCAAGAATTAACAAAGATATATATTAAAATAATTAAAGATGATACTAAGGAAGAAAAGATACTTATAAGCCCTTCGACAGAACCTACGATTACTTCCGTATCATTAGAAAGTCTGTTTAATATTTCTCCTGAACTCATCTTTTCAAATGCATAAGCAGGAAGGCTCATAACCTTTTTAAAGGTATCATAGCCAATCGTTCTTGATATCATAATCTGAACCTTGCTCATGCCATAAAAAGCGAGCCTAGAACCTATTTCCACGACAACACTTAAGATAAAATATATAAGATAACATTTAAGAGCAAGTTTAATATTACTACTTACAACGGCTTCGATAGCAACACCATTTAAGTAACCTGTGAAAATATAATTAATATTAGAAATAAAGATTATTATAGAAAGAAATATTAAAGCTACTTTATACTTCTTAAAATATTTTAATATTGGTTTAATATTCTTCATAAGAACCCCTTTCTTATATATTAAGGTAAAACTCAGGTATAATCTTATCATATTTTCTTAATTTAATGAATACTTTTTTATGCCTTATTATTCGCAGTAAAAGAATTTTAAAAATTTGTTTTGTTCGCTTGTTTTACGTTTTCAGATAATATATAATTTTTATAGGGAATATCAGTTGTTGAGTGTCTACCTCCAATCTCTACAGAAGGGAGGTTTGATGAAATGAAAATTAGGACTTTTAATACAAAAGTCCTAAAGCTCATTGCTATCATTTTATTTCTTCCTTATCATTATGATAGTAGTTATAAAAAAATGACACTTAATTCACATTTGAATTAAATGTCTCCTTAAAAATATTGAGTAGACATTCAACATAACGAAACTGAATGTTCCCTTTTTTATTTTATGCAAGTTTCCTTGATATATTCATAATATCATATTCTTGGGCTTTTGTCAAAGAAGCGTTTTAGAGATTAAATAAAAAAGAACTTTTACGGTAAAATGTTTCATTTTGTGCAAATTCTATATATAGAAGTTTGAAAGAGTTTGAACAAAAAACGTCAATTGTGCAAATGACGTAGCTATCTATAACATTTTAGTTTCAAAAAAATTCATCTAATAAAAAAAGCAAGCTAGACGCATCCAACTTGCTCAGATGGGATCCGAAGATACACCATCGCCATTCACATCTATAATGTACCATAATTACAAAAAATATGCAATAATTTTAACTATATCCTTATAATTATATCTTTATAAATTTTCGTAATGCGGCTCGAGCAAAAACGCCAATGGCACCATAAGAGAAGTGGTCACAACAGCTTTTTAACATGCATATAATTTTGGGCAATATACAAGTGTGTTTTCTAAAATGGCATAACTATTTAGTATCTATTAATTTTTTATTTAAGTTTTCTAATTCTTTTATAGACTTATCATTTTTTAAAATCTTCATTTGTCTAATAGCCGAATTATTAAGCTTTATCAATCTTTCTTTTTGCTTTATACCATCATTAATAAGTTCCGCATTTGTATTTTCTAAATTACATAAAATAAGTAAATGCGTTAAATCCGTATAATCGCGGATATTTCCTTCAATATTAGGATTTTTATCTCGCCATTCTTTTGCAGTCATTCCAAATAAAGCAACATTTAAAACGTCAGCTTCTTCAGCATAAACATATTGTTTTTGTTTTTCCGTTAATTTAGGAATAATATTTTCTTTAATTGAATCGGTATGAATAAGATAATTAGATTTAGCAAGCATTCTACTAGCTGTCCAATCAATTTTATATTGATATGCTTCATTCTTTTTTAATCTTTCAAATTCTTGAATAACATACAATTTAAATTCTGGAGATAGCCAACTTGCAAATTCTAAGGCTATATCACTACAAGCATACGTTCCACCATTATTACCTGATTTAGATATTATTCCGATTGCGTTGGTTTCTTTAATCCATTTTTGAGGTGATATCTTAAATTTATTACTACCAGCTTCATTTTTAAACGTGTCGAATTCGACACCTTTGAAATTTTCATTATTTATTTTTTCCCATAATCCTAAATAAGCAATAACATCTTTATTACGCATCCAGTTTTGAATAGGATACCTTGGATCATCTTCATCAGCATATCTAGCCAAGTCAGTAAGAGAAATATATTCTTTATTTCCAATTCGCATAACATTAATTTTGTTATTATTCACATTCATTTCGGATCTTACTATTTCTTTATCCATGTTTTTCCCCCCTTAATTATAAGATTATTTTATCATAAATTATTGAATAATAAAACTCGAACTTATCAAATAATTTAAAAAGTTCGAGCTTAATGTCTATCTCGTGCGGCAAACGAACAAGTTTACAACTTTAAAATATCCGTTTAATCAATTTTCTATTTATGTTATAAAACTTTTTTAATACAATTTGAATAGTTATTTTTAAATTAATATGATTTTCTACAATTCATCAAAGTCAATATATTTTCCATAATCACAATGATTATAAAATTCTTGTACTGAAATGTGATATTTTGGTTTTTTATACTCATGTATTCCTCTAAATCTTTCCCAGGAATGTTCAAACCAATAAAATTTATTATTTTTTCATAAATTAAAAATGTATGAGTTGGACATTTATCATTATCATAATGAACTAAAAAATATGTTTTAATGTTCCATTCATTTCCTTTAAAATAAAATCTTTCAAATTTTTAACTATAGCAATTTTTAAATTTTTCTCAGAATATTCATTAGGTAAATCCAAAAATTTTAAAGTATATGTGTCTAATATTCTTGTATTTGGGTAGTCATCTTCATCTATTGTTTTAGTTTGTGTTGGTAACATTT
>CANPXU010000024.1 GCA_947586825.1 uncultured Bacilli bacterium
ACCTTACTTCTTTATTATATTATATTTTTTTCAAAATAAAAAGACTGTTTTCAAATTTTCATTTGTCAACAGTCTGACCCAAGTTATACTTGGGCTTTTTTAAAATTCGTAAGTTACATCTTCTTCTGTAAAAGAGCTTATTATAGCTTTAGCATTCTTTAGGTATAGTACTTCGGTATTATCATCTTCAGGTGAATATTTATCTTGAAGGTTTGGATAGTTATCTAGCATATGCTTTTTAGCTTCTTTATTTTCATCTCTTACTACTTCAGCGGTAACTCTTAACCATTTACCATCTTTATAAGCACATATCTCAATTTTGGGATTTTCTTGCATTTGTTTAGATACGTTTTTAGATTTACCTGTTTGAATATATAATTTATCCTCGAAGATATCTACGGTCCCAAATGGTCTTACTCTTGGTTGATCACCATCCATAGTAGCTAAATAATAAGTACCACATTCTTTTAAAAATTCATAAACTTCTTTCATAGTTATTTCTCCTTTATATATTAAGATACATATATTTATTAAAATTATACTTATATATTCTTCATTTCTTTAATGGCAGCCATCGCAGCATTGCTACCATCGCCAACAGCTGTGGTAAGTTGTCTTAAATCTTTAACTCTAGTATCACCTGCCGCATAAATTCCTGGCGTTTTAGTATGAACATCATCACTAGTTATAATATAGCCTTTATCATTTAAATCTACGATATTTTTAAATATTTCATTTTTAGGCTCTTGGCCTACAGCGATAAAAAGACCATCTATATCAAGGACTTTTGTATTATTCATATTATCTTTTATGATTATACTTTTAATACTATCTTCGCCATTTATTTCGACAATATTAGAATTCAAAATAAGCTCAATATTATCTTTGTTTCTTACAACATGAACATAAGTAGGCTCTGCCCTAAATTCATCTCTGCGGTGAATTAAATATACTTTAGAGGCTAAATCAGATAAGTATATGGCATCTTCCAAAGCGGTATTTCCTCCACCTGTAACAGCCACTACTTTGCCCTTATAGAAGTTACCATCACAAGTGGCGCAATATGATACTCCCTTACCTACGAAGTCCTCTTCTTTGGGTATATTAAGTTTTCTTTTTTCAGATCCTGTCGCTATAATAACAGCTTTTGCTTGATAGCTTCCTTTATTAGTTACAACGGTTTTATCATCTTCCACTCTAAGAACAGTTTCATACTTGATTTCAGCCCCAAGTTTTTTAACTTGATTATATAAATTGGTAGCATAATCAAAACCTGATATTGACTCTATACCAGGGTAATTTTCGATATTACTAGCATTAATAATCTGGCCACCATAAGTATTAGCCTCTAAAACTAGGACGCTTTTATTAGCTCGTCTTAAATATAAGGCACTTGTAAGCCCCGCGGGACCTGCTCCTACTACGATAACATCATACATTTATCCTCACCTGCTCTTATTTTATGTATTCTTTTAATTTTGATTCTAAGTTTTCTATTTTATCATAAGGAATTAATACTACGCTAGGATTGCCAGATATCATACCTGATAAGTTGGCACTCTCTTCATAAAGGCATATAATCTTTTTAGCAAATCTTTCAGCATAGCCAATCTCATAACCAACACCTAAAGAAGGATTAGTCACTTCCGCAATAAGTAAATTACATTCTTTTAGCCAATTAATATCTCTTTTATAAATATCTTCATTAGATATTTTTTCACCGGTCGAACCTAGCTTAGGATTTGCTACATGCTCATCTAAAATAATGGCATCCTTTTTTAGGATATCAACAATTTTCTTATAATCTTCAGCTTTATCTCTTCCTCCCCGAATAGAGCCTGCAAAATATATTTTTTTCATTTAACTTACCTTTCTTTTTCTAATTAAAATTATATCATAATAGCATATCTTTTATAAAATGAATAGCTTGAATTTACTACCCTTTTTGATTATAATAAAACTCAATTTTGAAATGGAGTTAAAGCTATATGGAATATTTATCAGATACTATTCAAGAGTGTTTTATCGAACTAATAAATACAGCTTATGCTAAAAATGAAAATTTAGGAGAAGCGATTTGTTGTGTTAGTATATACTTAATTAGAAATAATACTGACTTTGACCATATTCTAGAAAAACATAATGGCGTTACAAAAGAATTAATCAAAGAAATGGTTGTCTCTAATTTTTTAGAACTTACATATTATAGAAGAAAAAATAATATTCCCCTTGATCAAGATCGTTTGGCCTTTTTAAAAGTTGTTGAGGAATCTAACTCTTTTGAAGGAGCAAGTTTGATAGCTATTAGTGAAGTCCAATTTGCTATGATGATAAATGATGCACTTCTTTATTTTTGCCATATTTCTCCAATGCATTCGTACAATGTAGTCAAAACCATTACTGAAAGTGAGTTTGCAAAAAAATTGTATGAAATATATCCTTTAGCATTTAATGAACACATTTTAACTTTCAACGATAACTTTACAAGAAAAGAAGCCTTATTATCAGCCTTTATTGAAGAGATAGTTAATGCTACCGAAAGGTTAGATTTTTCTGAAGGTTTATATCCGTCTCCTGTAAGTGGCTATATTCAAAGTCTTGCTAATACTTTAAAAATGTATAATGGCCATAATCCTGAACTTCCTAATATTCACAAAGAAATAATTGAGACCTTTTTAGCCAGAACTAACATAGTTAACAATCCTGAAGATAAATCATTAATGCTTGAAATAGTAATTTGTACATTAAGAGCTAAGCAAGAACTTCACTTTCCTTTATCACCAGAGGAGATACATATTCTCTCTTCTTTTGATACAATGGATAAATCTTTAGAAACATTTTGTATCTTTTTTGATACAAATATTTATCTCTTACTTACTGCCCTTTTAAATAACTGGAATTACTTTAGAGTTCAAGAACTGCTTAAAGATTTGCCAGAATTTAATATCTCTCGAGGCTCTAATTAATCTACTTTATAATCGTAGGCATTAAAAAGCTAAAAAGGCTAAAATTTCTAAGAACACCAAATAATATTGTAATTATAAGAAGTGATACTATCACTTTTTTATTTTCTTTAAATTTATACCCTCTTATTAACTCGACTATTTTATAGATAATATAACCTATTAGTAAAATAAAAACCCAAGGGTTATATCTAAAAGCTTGATAAATATCTAAATGTAATAAAGCAAAAAACATTCTTGTAATTCCACATCCTGGGCAATAAAATCCTGTTATTTTATGAATAATACATGGTATTGTAAAATTAAAATATTTATTTAAAAAGTAATATACTGTAAGAATTATTATAAACATAATTCCATAGCATATTACTTTTTTTCTGTTAGTTTGTTGCAAATTTGTTTAAATCACTTTGAATTAAGCAATAATTTACGATACCTAATCCAAATATAGCTAGTATTAAATATAATACTGAATTATCGGATATTGCAATACCATGTTCTTTTCCAGCTTCGTACATTCTCTTGCCTATCATATAGCTCCAGTAGATACTATAAATGCCACATGTTATAAGTGAGGATAAAAAGGCTGTACCACCACTTGCTGTGCCATCTTCATGTAAACGTTTAGAATCATCAGTTAGATAAATAAACCATACTATTCCATATATGCCACATGTTACGATAGATAGTAAAATACATGTTACAATATTCCTATTTGTTATACCGGCATTAGAAGTCATCTTAACTCCTGTTTGAGCTCCACACTTAGGACATGCAACTGCAGTTTCATCCATTTCATATCCACATTTTGTACAAAATTTACTCATATATACCTCCTCTTTACTAATTTAAATATACCATAATCAAGAAATGTTGTAAATTTTAAAATAAAAATTTTACCTTAATTTTATTAATTGAAATCATAAAAAAATAAAGATTAATTAAAATCTTTATTTTTTTGTCTAAATGTCAAACTCGTTATTTGGTTTTTTCTTTCTTTTTAATATAACATATACTACGGCTGCACCAGCTATAATGACTACTATAGGAATTATAAACCATAATTTAGATGTATGTTTATCTTCAGATGGTTTATTTTCTTTATCATTAGTAACAACTTTATCGTTATCTTCAGTTTTGTTTGTATTGTCATCTTTGTCGTCATCTTCATCTTTTTCATCATCGCCCTTATCATCTTCGTCGTTATCGTTATCTTTATCATTTGATGATGTTCCATTATTTGAAGACGTATTATTATTTCCATTATTACTATTATTAGTAGAGCCATTATTTGTAGTTCCACCATTTAAATTACTATTTGGATTATCGTTGCCTTGGTTGTTGTTATTATTTTCATTGTTATTATCGCTATCGTTATTATCATCTGGTTTATTATCAGGATTATTAGGATTTGGATCATCTTTATGATCTTCATCTTCTTTTTGAACTGTATAAGTTAATTTATTATCAACTTCTTCAAAAGAAGGTGTAGATGATGACCAAGCATTATCTAAAACTGTTAATCCTGTACATTCAATACTATAAGAAACATCACTTTTTGAATCAGATGAAACAACTAAAGTTCCTAAATCTAATTCCTTTTTATTATTAAGTAAATTATAACTACTACCTACTCCTCCGGTTACTATTAAAACATTTAGAGTATTATTTTTATTATCATAATCTACTTTAGTAGTATATTTCTTATTTGCTATATTACTATTTAAATTAAAGCTTTTATAATCGACATTGCCACTTATCTTTAACTTAAGATCTATGCCTCCGACAAAGCCTTCTTCAAAATGAAGAGTTGTATTAACATTTCCATTACTAGTTTCATTAAATACAACTTTAGTAGCAGCCTTGACAGATGAGATAGTTAAAAAGGCCGAAGCGATAAATAAAGCTATTGCTGTTAAAATTTTTTTCATATTTATCGCCTCTATTTCGTACCTTCGATAGTTAATTTGTTTAACTCTTCGTAGTTTTGTAAATTCTTTATTACTTTTGATGTGCTTGTTAATCTTTGACCAGTAAGCTTTTCAGCATCATTAACACGATATAGATAAGCTCTGATTGAATCAGTTTCCGCTATCATTTTTTCATATTGTTCACGAGACATAACATATAACCAAGTTCCATCAGCTACATCATATACAGTATCATCACTATTTAGTTCAGCAAATATTAACAAATAACCGCCAAATACTTTTTGTTCATCAAAAGCACTCGCAATTAAAACATTATTGAATGATGGGTTACCACGATACTTACCTTGAATAACTACATCGCCAGCTTTAATAATTCCGTCTTCATTATCATCACAGCCATCTTTTAAATAGCAGTAATCATTTTCAAGAACGCCTATTTCACCAATTTCAACATTATCTCCCGGAGGAGCAATAACATCAATTTCAGCTCCAGAAAGACCGTTTACATTGCCAACCGATTCGATTTTTACATAACCTACATCATTATATGTCCATAATTGTGATTCACTATCTTTATCTTGACCCATGAAATAGACAGTAGCTTCAGGATTTTCAACTGTTAAGCCAAAGTTACCTGTTCTAACTTTAGTCCAATTTTCACCATTACTACTTACATAAATATTGTAGTTAGTAATTGTGTTTTCTGCTAAAGCACCATTTTCGACTAAAGCACGATATTTAATACCACTTATAGACATTGAGTTATTTAGATTGATGATTACATAAGCATTACCATTATCAGTCTTTAATTCTGGTTTATCATTATCTTGACTTAAAGTTTTAATTTTTTCTGCTCCTTTAAAGCCCGTAAGAATATCACCATCAATTAAGTTATTAACATGAAGCTCTTTAATATCTAATTCTTCATTTTCGTTATCAACAATTTCACCTGGTTCTTTAACATTCGAACTTATCGTGAAATTATCTTTCTTAACACTACCATCGTGAGATACTTTAACTTCACCTAAAGTAACAACATTAGTTTTATTTAATAAATAGTCATACGCTACTACCGAATAAGTATATGCTCTATTGTTTTCAGCTCCTACTATATCAGTAAAGGTTGTAGTACCATTTTCTACAAAACCAATAGATACACCATTACGAAGTATTTCATATCCTAAAATATCATTACTATTAGAACTTACATTAAATGTTAATGTTACACGTTTATTATTACCATCAACATCATTTATACTAGCCGTCAAAATATCTTGACCTGGAGTAATACCTTTACCTCCAGCAAGAATATATCTTCTAGCAGCATCATTTAAGTAATATATAGCTCTTGTTTCTTCTTCATATCCTAGTTCATTAAGCTCGGCTTTTAAAGTATCGGAAGCATTTAAGCCCCACGCTTTAAAGAAGTCAGTTAAATCCTTTTTAGTAGCCATAGAAGCATATAGAATTGTTAATTCATCTCTAGAATAATTATTAGTATTCTTATAAGTTCTAGCAATTCTATTTATCTTAGCATATACAGAATTAGTCTCATCAAATGTTTTATTTTCATCATATGCAAGATGAAGTTGCCAGTACATACCTAATTGAACAAAGACATTTTGAGCTCTTCCAATTGTATGAGAAGTGACTTTTTCATAAATCTTATCATAACCTTGAAGTTCAAGACGTGATTTGTCAGAATCATTACTTGTTTGAGCAAGAAGTGAGTAAATATTATTTGTAACTTCAGCAAAAACAGTATCTTTTAAATTTATTTGATGACCTACTTCGTGGCTAATACCCCAGCCAAAGTAACCAGTCTTATTAGCACTATTTCTACTTGCTTGAACAAGGCCTGCAATTGAACCATATTCTATACCAACATGATAACCACCAGCATACATGAATGCACCATCAAACATTTGCATATAACGAATATTAATTCTAGCTTGAGGCATTGCATCAGTAGCTACGCTTGCTCTTTCTTCAAAACCTTTTTGACGATAGAATAGTTCCATCATTTCATCAAAGGCTTCCATAGATTCATATAAACGATCAGTCTTTTGTTCAATAGTTTGAAGATTGGCATTTATAGCATTCTCAACTGCAACACTTGATACAGAGAATAATCCGTATTTAGTAACGATTTCTGTAGATCCTAAGACACTTGATTTAGCATCAAATGATCCACCCTCGCTATTATATTTTTCATCTAATGAAGCATTATATTCAGCAAGTTTTTCAATGTAATCTTTAATAGCAGCCTTCTTTTGATCTTCAGTTTCAAGAAGTGTTGTATCAACCATTGGAATCTTTGTTCCACCACTTACTCTTATTTTAATAGGTTTAGTAGCATCAGGTTTAGAAGTATAACGAATATATATACTTCCTCCTCTTTCTTCAGTAGCAGAACCAATTGTTGGAACAGTTACAACATTTAAGCCTTTTTGAAGAGCTATTGTTTCGGTCTTATTCCAAGCTGCTGCTTCAGCATGATATTGCGTATATACAAGTTGAATATTTACTTTAGAAGAATTAGTTCCAACATAGATATTAAGAGTTTCACCAGGTCTTGCTACCACACCTAGTGGTTGATAATCACTAATTGTCATAGCAAATTTAACATGACCATTATAGGAGTTAGAAATCTCTGGATTTAAAGTGATTACATCATCGATTTTTTCATCCTTTAATATCTTTTCAGCATATTCAAGATCTGCTAAAACACTATCACGATAAGGTGAATATTCACCATGATCCATCTTATTAGCTCTTTGTCTTAGTTCATTTATCTTTTGCTCATCAACATCTTTCTTTAGCACTAATCTTAAGTCATCTTCAAAAAGATTAGCTACATCATCTACTAAAGAGTCGTATTTATAAAGCTTAACTTCATCAATTCTAATATCACGAGCATTGCCTGAAACTGTTAAACCAAAGGCAACAGCTCTAGCATTAATTGGTTCATCTAGTTTTAGAACATAATATATACGTTTTTCAGAATCAGTCTTTTTTATTAAAGTTCCTCTTACTTCTTTACGTCCTGTATCATCATAAATTGTATGCCCAGTCTCCCAGTAATGAACTTTAACATCATTACTATTAATTCCCCCCGGTTTTAAAGAAGCAGTATAGTTATCAGGAACAGTTAAGACAAATTCATCCATTAAATAATTGTCATCAAGTTCAATAACTGGTGTACCAGGATTATAGTACACATTTGAAGATATTTGCCAGTCACTATGATGCCAATAAGTATTGTAATCATCATCGACTATAGCAAATTTATTATCACCAGTCATTTTACCAACATTATAATAAACATTTTTAATATGAGCTGTAGCTCCTTCAGCAGTTTTTTCATCATTAATTAAATAGTATTTTGGTACAATTGCTGCTCCAGCTGCTAAAGTTTTCGCTGTTACAAGAGTATATGAATCACTTTCGCCAAGCTCATTAACTCCTATAACATAAGCTTCATATGAAGTGGAAGCTTTAAGTCCTCTTAAGGAATAACTATTAGTTTCTAAATTATCAATAACTTTATATTGTTCAGTTCCTACTTCACGATAATATAATTTATAAGATAAAGTATCATCCATCTTCTTCCAAGAAAAATCTATACCAGAATAAGTTGGAGTTGCGCTAACATTATCTACCTTAGGCGGTTTTCTTGTAGCTTTTGGAGTTCCTTCATGAGCATCACTCCAACCACTACGCCACTCTCCATTTACAGATTGAACATAAAGTTTATAAGTAGTATAGTTTTTTAAATCTTCAATAGTAAATGTATTATATGTTGTTTGATAAATAGTTTGTTTATTATTAGGATCTACTATCTTAATTTCATATCCTGTTACATTTGGTACATCTTGGAATGTTATCGTTAATTGTTCACTTACTGTATCATCAATATGAACATTTGAAGGAGTATAAAAACCTTCAGGTTCCTCTACTTCAACTTTAACATTATTTAAAAATTCTACACTAGCAATATCTGCTAAATTATTGGAAGAAGTTTCTTTAACAATAATTGTAACTTTTTTAACAGCTACTTGTCTTCCAAGATCTATTTTAATTACACCCTCATTAGCTTCATCAGTAAAGGTATGAATATCACTAACGCCTTGGTCAGGATCATCAACCTCATATTTTAAGATATCACCATTATCAGTAGTAACAAGTAATTCAAGCTTAGTAGGTTTATTTGAAGCACCTACACCGATTCTTACTTCACTCATTTCAATCGTATCGTCAGCGTTTTTGCCTAAGTCAACTGCTAACTCAACTGGATTTTCCGCACTAATTACTTCACCATCAGCAGGTTTTAAAGTAACCGTTTCTCCTTCAATAAACAAGTTATCAATGCTACTATTTTCATCAATAGCAGTAGTACTAGTTAACTCTAAAGATACATTTTCGCTACTTAATATAGCTCCTGTGTCAGCTATATCAACTTTGCTTTCTTTTGAATTAATTACAGCAGTAATATAGTTTAAATCTGCTATATCTACTTTCTTATCTAAGTTTAAATCATAAGATAAATCGTTATTTTCAATAGCCTTAATCATTGCATTTTCATCTTGGCTATCTACTTTATTATCTTGATTTACATCACCAATAGTAAATAATCCTTTGGCGTTAGATAAGGTAATTCTCTTAGAGAAATTTTCTAAAGTGATATCTACACAATAAGTAACATAATTCTTACCACTTAACTCAAGCGTATACTTACCAGTGTCTAGCGAATATAAATTGACACTAAAGTATACAATGTTTTGACTTTCAACCTCACCAGATAAAACATTACCATTTACATCACGTTTGGTAATCGTGGCTCTTATAGTTTGAGCCTTTTCATCGTCAGCATTTTTGAATTCAAGACTAGTTTGATAGATACCATCTTGAGTAGTTTTTACTTCATCAAATGCAAAAGTAGCCTTATTTTTACTCTCATCATAAATAGTTAAAGTAATATTACTTTTACCATTATTACGAATAGGAAGAGCAAAATAAGTCTCCAATTCAATGTTACCCTTTGCTTTAATTTCTCCCATGTTAGGCACATAGGTTTCAACATCTTCAGCATTTAGTTCTGCTGCATATACGAGCAAAGGTGAAATATTATAAATTGTTACGGCAAATAATAAAATATATGCTAAAAATTTATTTATAAATTTTTTCATAACAAAATTCCCTCCTTTACAATATTATATATTATGAAATTAAAACTCACAATATAATTTATCGTAAAAAAAGAGCAAAATAAAACAGTCCCTTTAAAGTGGCTGTCAATTTACATTTTATAGTTTCTTATTACCTGATATTCATCATGATCAGAAGCTTTAATATAGCCTACGAAAATACCTTTTCCATTATTACTAGTTATTCTTTTACTTGACAATGAAATAGCTTCATCAATAAGACTTTGGGCTTCTTTATTAGATATTTTTTCGTTATTAGCAGTAATTAACATTCTAGTATAAGCAAGCACCTGAGGATCATCACTAAACTCTTTTTTGACATATATTCTCATTGAGTTTACTATATCTTCTTCTTTATTTTTCTTTTCATCTAAAGGTAGTATCACTAAATAAATGCCTTCCGTTATATTATAAGAATACATACCATTATCTTCATTCAAGCTTTCTATATTCGCCGGATCTAGACCTGAATTATCAAATATTTCCGTATTATATCTAGCAAGCATTTGAACGACGGTTTGTTTTTCAACAACCCCTACATCATTACTTTTGGTATTTTGCATGTCAAAAAAGCAGCCTCCCAGCCCTAAAAGAGTTATCGTTATAAGGATATAAGTAAATATTTTCTTCATCTCTAGCATCCTTTCGTCTTTTTTTAGTATTTGACTAGGCTAAAGATGAATACGTGGCAATATTTAGCACTTATTCTATTTTGTCATAATCTTCCATAAAACTTTTGTATACCCCATCTTTTTTTACTCCTAAAACACAGTTAAGGTTGATATTATCGAGTGACTTAAAAATATTGTAATCAATATCTCTATTCATGCTTCTTAACTGCTTTATAAGCTTTTTCATTTCTTCTCTTTTGCTTTTATTTTCATCTTCAATAGCACACTCTTCCGTAAACTTACAAGCACAGTTGATAAAGGTAAGTTCATTAGAATTACGCCAAGCATTAATAGATGCTTCTTTTACTAGATATAGTGGCCTTATAAGTTCTAAGCCCTTGAAATTATCACTATGAAGTTTAGGTAACATCGTTTTTACTTCACAGCCATAAAACATCGAAAGAAGCGTCGTTTCAATCACATCATCAAAATGATGGCCTAAAGCAATCTTATTGCAACCAAGTTCTTGAGCCTTGCTATAAAGATAGCCTCTTCTCATGCGAGCACATAAATAGCATGGGCTTTTAGATGCCACTTTATTAACGACATCAAATATATCCGTTTCAAACATCTCAATAGGCACACCTAATATTTCAGCATTTTTTAAAATAAATTCTTTATTTTTATCACTATAGCCCGGATTCATTACGACATAGTGGGCTGAAAACTTAACATTACCATGTCTTTGCAACTCTTGCACACATTTGGCCAGCAAAAAAGAATCTTTGCCACCACTTATGCAAACCATAATATTATCATTTTCTTTAATAAGTTCATATTCTTGAACAGCTTTGACAAATCTACTCCATATCTCTTTACGATATTTAGTAATAATACTTCTTTCTATTTCTTTATATTTTTCCATATAGGGCTCCTTACTAAGAAAAAATCCAGATTGCTCTGGATTTAATAATTATATTTTGCTTACTTGATATGTTTCAACATCAACAGATGTTTCTTGACCAAATAGGTCGATAATGATAGTTAAACGATTGTTTTCCAAATCTATACTATCAATCTTACCACTCATACCATTGAATGGACCATCAATAATATTAACATTATCACCAATAGCAAGTTCAGTATCGACATCTACTCTACTCATACCCATATTAGCAAGTATTCTATCTATTTCTTGAGGCAATAAAGGAGTTGGTTTAGCACCTTTTCCTGAAGATCCTATAAATCCTGTTACACCTGGGGTATTACGAACAATATACCAAGCTTCATCAGTCATTATCATTTCTACTAAAACATAACCAGGGAACATTTTCTTAACTTTTTCTTTTTTTACCCCGTCTTTTACTTCAACTTCAGTAGTTTCAGGAACAATAACTCTAAAGATATAATCTTGCATACCCATCGATTCGGTACGGGCTTCAAGTTTTTCTTTAACATTTAATTCATGTCCTGAATAAGTATTAACTACATACCATAATTTTTCGTTTTCAGCGTTCATATTACTTTACCCATCCTTTTATTACAGATAAACCTAAAGTTAATAAGATAAAGAATATAGCAATAACTAGGCATAGAACTACAGTAGCAACTGTATTTTTCATAACTGATTTAAAATCAGGCCACTTAACAAGTTCCATTTCTTTTTTTACGCCTTTGAAATAATTTTCTTTAACTTCTTTCTTTTTAGTAGCTTTCTTTGCCATTTTTTGCCTCCTAAATTCTTGTATTAAAAAAAACACTTTTGTGTTTCTAGAGATAATATACAATATTATTCCCTAAAAATCAAGTGTTTTTCTATAGTGTTTCCTCTAAAGACACTTGCTCGGCATTAATTAAATCACCAAACACTTCTTTAAATCTTTCTTTTTCTTTAATTAAAACATCAGGATATACGCTTTTAGTATTACAAATAGCTTTATAAAAATACTTAATAGTAACAGTTGAGTTATTATCATATAAAGCATAAGTCATCGCATTAGCTACAATTGTTAAACATATATCAGGATATCTACTTGATATTTCATATACTCTTTTATATTCATCCGTCATCTCAACAATAAAACGCATAATTTTCTCAATTGTATAAGGCTCATATGCAAGTCTTACACCAATTTGTTTTTCAAGTTTAGGATAAGTACCCATCAAAATTTTAACACAGGTATCTTGAGATGCTTCTTCCACATCAATTTTTTGAAATCTTCTTAAGAATGCTCTATCTCTTAAGATATATGTTTCATATTCTTCTGTAGTAGTAGCACCAATCATCTTAATTGTGCCACGGTCAAGACCTGCTTTTAACATATTGGCAAAGTCCATACCGCCATCTTTATTAACAAGTAAATGAGTTTCATCAATAAAGACGATAGTTTTATCTTTTTCAGCAAGCTCTTTTACAAGTAAATCTATTCTATTTTCGGTTTGACCTTCACTTTGCGTAGATCCTATTAAACTTGTAATATTAACTTTAATAATACTCCACCCTTTTAAAGCATCGGGAACCATATTATTTTTAATTCGGTATGCTAAGCCTTCAACAATAGCAGTTTTACCTATACCGGGTTTACCTACTAAAAGAGCACTCTTTTCAGGTGTAAGTAATACTAAAATGCATTGTTTTATTTCTTCATCACGAGCAATCGCTGGATCTGTTATATATTCTTTATTTGTTAAATCTTCGCCATATCGCTCTAACATGCTTATTTTTTCATTCATAAGTCTCACCTTTATAATTATATCAAGCTTTCAACAAAAAAGCAGCCCCAAAGGGCTGCATAAATTATAATCTTTTACAATACGATAGTTTTTAATAATAAACATATTGGCGCCCAATGTAGGACTCGAACCTACGACCTAACGGTTAACAGCCGTGCGCTCTACCGACTGAGCTAATTGGGCATCAATACAATTAAGATTGTACTAAATTACTTCCAATATGTCAATAAACAATTTCTTGTTTTTAATTTTATTTTTTAAAATGTTTGGTTTTAAATAAACACATAAGTCTTATATAACTAATTAGAGATTGCTATTTGTGTGGTCGAGCTTTCCTTAATTACATTATAGGCTAATGATGTCTAAATAAACTCCACCCATTTTGTCGTAGTAGTTTTCAATCTTTGTAGTGCTAAATTTAAATACAGAACCTAAACCACCTGATGAAATGGTGTAGCTTTTTGACGTAGCTAAATCTATGTCAACTACAGCATGTTGATAGGAACCGTATATGACTGCCGGCGTAGCATCGATTTGTAATAACCCCTCAAGACTATTTTGCAATTGAGTAATGTCATCATTAACAATGTTCATCGAAATTCCAAAGCCTAACGATTGATTGCTTATATTAGTTCCATTAGGAACATATTTTATTGATTTGTATTCACCATTAGTTTCATAAATTTGCATGCCAAGTTGAGAGCCATTTACCACTCTAAAATTGCCGATTCTTATACCAATAACATCAAAAGATCTTACTTTAGGTAAATGATATGGACTCCATACATTATCCATAGTAAAAAAAACTAAGCCATCAGATGGATCCGTTAATGTTAGTTTTAAAGCTTTTGAAGCAGTTGAATAAGTATCACTCTTATATGGTACAGGTACATATACGTTTCCTGTTTCGTATTCTTCCTCTGATATTTCTGTATCTTCACACTCGCCAGTATTATTATCACATAACGTAAAAATATATTTATTTACTTTTTGTACATTATCAAAGTTAATAGATGAGCTCATAAGATCTACATATTTTTCATATGGCATCATATAAATAGATACATCATTATATAGATTCTTAAGTTTTTGATAATCCTCTTCCGGTATGTCATAGCCTTCGCTAGTATGAAAGTCTGCCGCTACTGCATATGGCATTAATACAAATAACATGATGAAAAATACTATTTTTTTCATATATTACTTTATCTACCTCCTTTCCAAAAAAACATACAATATTCGACACACAAATAGCAATCTCTAATTCGTAGATACTAAGTATCTGTTTCGTAGATTAATATATGGTTCTAGTATTCTTAGTACTGTATTTAAAGAATAACCATATCCAACTATATTTTCTAATTTTTTATTATAAATATTATAGGTATATTTTTCTGTTACAATAAAATTGTTTTCAATTTCAGATGATAGTGATATATTTATATCGCCAGCAAACAATTTATAATTAATTATAAATCTATTATTTCCAAATGTATTTATTGTAAGAGTTTGAGATATATTATCATAAATAACTTTTTCTGTTTTACTTTCTTTTTTATACGTATCATCGTCTATTTGTTCAAACCCCATATTATTCAATTCTTTTATCATTTCTTTAGTATTCAAATCATATTGAGCTACTTCACGATTAGTAATTATTTCTAAAAAATCAATATTAAATTTTTCTCTATATTTTTCTTTTCCATTTTCAAAATTTTTTACCGAAATTTCAACTTTTATATTTTCTAAATTATCTATGCCATCTAAATTAATAGATATGTTTTTTAATGATGTTGTTGAAAATATTATTTTGTCTTTATAAATGAAATTTACTTCAATAAGGTCATTATCACTTATGTCCTCATTTAATAATTTTATATTGCCAATATATAACATGTTGATACTTCTATCTTGAATATAATAACCGTCTATGTTACATACAGTTTGTTCATCATTGGTAACATCGATATATTTTAAAGTTAAGGGATTATAGAAATATTTATAATAAACCATTGAAGCAAATAATATAACAATAATTATAAGTAGTAGACCAATAAAAAAGACTAGTGCGAATTTTATTCTAGTCTCTTTCTTCTCCTTGTTTCTTTGTTTAATGTTTAGCCGACCAGAATGTAATTCTTCTAAAGTTATATCAAGGGCATTACATAAAGGCATTTGATATAACTGGTCAGGAAATCCATTATTATTCTCCCATTTAGAAATAGTTTTAGGAGATACATCTAAAATATTACCTAACTCAAGTTGAGTTAGATTTTTATCTATTCGACATTGTTTTAAAAAGTCACCTATATTATCCGGTTCAACATATACGTTACTATTTTTATTCTTTTTACTACTAAACATAATAATATTTTACAATATTAAACATTTAAAAATCCAATTATTTACATGTGGTAAACAATTTCCATATTTTTCCATTAGGCTTAATACTAAATGATAATATTTCTTTAGTTATAGGATGAGGAAATGATAGTTTGTAAGCACATAGTGCGATTTGTTCTTTATCTTGCTTATCATAAAGTTGATCTCCATATAAAGGATAACCACGAGATGCAAATTGAACTCTTATTTGATGATATCTACCAGTTTCTAAAGCAATATCCACTAAAGAAAGATTATCTTTTTCTTCAATAATTTTATAATGTAAGATAGCTTTTTTACCGTTTGGCGTATTTAATAAAACTTTTTTATCTGGTGTCTTTTCTAGAAAGTCGATAAGAGTATCTTGCTTTTTAGGAAGGATACCATTTATTACAGCATAATAAGATTTATGAAATAAGCCATCATTCATACTTTGTGCAAGTCTAGATGCTGCCTTGGAAGTTTTGGCAAAAACCATCACGCCTCCCACAGGTCTATCAAGCCGATGTACAAGGCCAAGAAATACATTGCCAGGCTTTTGATACTTTTCTTTAAGATAAGACTTTATTAAAGTAAGCATATCAGTATCTTTGGTATTATCGGCTTGAGATAAAACATTTACCGGCTTTTCTACAACAATAATATGATTATCTTCGTAGAGAATATTTAAATTACTCATTTGCTACCCATCCTGTTATACCGGCGGGTAAATAAAGATTAGTATTTTCAATAGGAAGAACTATTTCATCAACTGTTATTTTATTATTAAAATGAACTTTTAAAATGTTTTCTAAAGTTACTAAAGAAAGATTAGTCGAATAAGTATTAACACATACAAAGAGAAAATCATCACTTAAAATATTCTTGCATAATGTTAGTAATTTGTCTAAATCTTTTTCAATAGACCATACTTCTTTATTAGCTCCTCTTCCATAAGAAGGAGGGTCCATGATTATCGCATCATATTTATTACCCCTGCGGATTTCTCTTTCCACAAATTTAATTACATCATCTACTAAGAATCTAATAGGTCTATCTTGAAGTCCTGATGATATAACATTTTCTTTAGCCCAGTCATTCATGCCTTTTGAAGAGTCAACGTGGACAACGCTAGCGCCTGCGGAAAGACATGCAACACTTGCTCCACCAGTATATGCAAATAGATTTAATACTTTTACTTCTTTAGATGAAGACTTAATAGCCTCGATCATTCGATCCCAGTTTACAGCTTGTTCAGGGAATAAACCAGTATGTTTAAAACCCATTTGTTTAATATTAAAAGTAAGATTATGATAGTTTACGGTCCATCTAGCAGGAATATTTTTAATATTTTCCCAATATCCTCCCCCGGTATTTGAACGGTGATATACAGCATCAGCTTCTTTTTCATTAATAGGATTATTCCATATAATAACAGGATCTGGTCTTAAAAGTTTAATATTCTTCCAGCTTTCAAGTTTCATGCCATTACCCGCTTTTAAAATTTTATAATCATCGCCAAAATTACTAACTAACATCTTATCACCTTTTTCTTGTATCAATAGCTTTTCCAAAAACAAAGAATCTATCATATAAAAACTCTAAAACAAAGTTTAAAATCATAGTTACTGCTAAAACAATAAAATCATTTATACCTTTTAAAGATGCAACATCACCTAAATAAGTTGATATAGGCGTAAACACTGCATAGAAAATAGCTACTTTAAGCATAGCAACTGGCACATTATTAGCAGCTTTAAAAGTATAATTTCTATTTAAAGTAAAATTCCATACTACAGATAAAATAAGGGATATTAAATATACAGGCCAATATCCCCATGAAGGAAATATCACTTTAAGTAAGCTAAAAGATCCTACTTGAATAAGTCCTGCACTTATCGAAAAGATTGTGAATTTAATAGTTCTAATAAATTCTTTATTCATATTTATTCGACCTCTTTAGCTATCAATAGTATATCACATTTTTAATAGCCACTTGAAAGTTGTCTTATAAAAAGTGCATCTTTACGATATATCCTATCCCTATCAACAAGCACTAAAGGCATTTCCTTAAACCATTCTGGCAAGCTTTCAGGATCAGCGCAATCAGCATCTAGATAACTATCAAGTAATCGACAATTATCTCCACATGGTCCACCCATTAAAGTATCTGTATATCTATAACCTAAAGCTTCTAGATCATGAACAAAGTGACCTAGATACTTCGCCGGAACTTTTTTAGCATCTCTTTGAAGATATGGTTGAACCTCAATACCACAATCTACTATACCTTTCTTATCTCTAATATATATTTGTTCATAATTTTTAACGATTAAAAACAAATCAGGACATATAACATCTTCATAAGACCATTTTGTTCTAAACATTTTTAAAACAAAATCTCCTACTTGGTAAACAACTCCTGTTGACCCCGATGCTATATATCGCCATGTAGCTTGAGTACTTACTGCTAAATACTTATCAACAAGTTCTAATAATTTGCTTCCTAATCTTGTAGCATTAACAAGATCTAATATTCTACTATCTTCTTCTCTAAAACGACTATAACAAGCTCTATAATGTTCTAATATTTCTGTTGATATTAAATCGGGATATTTCTTCATTATAAAGAATTTTTCAGTTGAAGAAGTTAAGAATAACCTATCAGAGTCTTTACTAAATTCATTTATGCCTATTTCATTTTTAGCGTAATGATATGAATAAGGGCTATCTTCTACTCGAACAGGCATAATTAATTCTTTTGCTAAATCATTTTCAGGATAATTAGCTAAAATAAACTCTTTTAATTTATTAAAATATTTATCTTTATATTTAGAATTTAAAATTAAATAAGCTAAGTGACTGATATCTTCATTAGGCATTAAATCTGGGAATAAAGTAAGTTGTTCGTTTTCTCTATAAGTAATACTTGTTAAATATAACATTAAATCAGGATATATAACTTCGAATAAATCTTCATGATTCTCTAATATATACTCCATGAATAAAAATCTAATATGGGTATTAGGATGAGCCCTATAATAAGCCAAAAGCTTGCTAAACTTTTTATAGTCTTTAAAAAGCATAACAAATATTTCGTGATATGTTTCTTCTTTTAAGGTAGCCTCTATTTCACTAATATGTTCATAAAAATAATCAACACCCCAAGAAGAATTAGCAAGTAGATTTAATAACATTTCATCATTGAATACTTCGCCTTTAGCCAGTAATTTTTTAGTATCTTCCTCATAGCTATCATTATCATATATTACTTTAAAGCAAAAAGATGGATCTATATCTATTAATTTAGATAGAAATCCATTTATAATATCATTCTTATTATCAACTCTTCTTATAAGTTCTATTAAACTCATCCGATCATAAAGAGTTGAGCTAAATAAGAAGTCTATTTTACCTTGTGATAGATATTCTAAAGTATTAAAAGCCATAATCCCCCACTTCAAGGAGGTATTATATGGTTAATTTAGTTTTTAGTCAATAATATCTAGTTCTTCTTCGATTTGCAATATTTTATAGTTAATGTTTTCTTTTGTAAAATTCTCTCTAATAAATTCCATATCTGGAGGGTAAAAATCATTATCCATATGAATAGGTAGTACTAATTTTGCTCCCATATCTTTTGTCCAAAGTGCAGCTTCATAAGCCGACATTGTAATACCATGCGCTGTTGTTGGAAGAGCTACAATATCTGCCTTATAATCGTTATTAAATGATATTGTATCACTAGTTACGTATAATCTATGCTTACCATCATCGATAATATAACCAACATTTTCAAATACTTCTCCACCTTTTTTAAGAAGAGGATTAAAGCCATGGATAGCTTTGACTACTTCAACTTTAATATCATCAAAATTAAGAATATCATTTTCTTTTACGATATTAATATCTAACTCTGGATAAGTATCTTGTACTTCTTTTGTTGAATAAATGGGGATATTTAAATTTTCTAAAACCTCAGGATAAATATGATCAAAATGTTTGTGAGTTACAAGAATTACATCAGCTTCTTGCCATTTAGGAAGAAAACTGTCTTGATACTTTAGACTTCCTGGATCTATTAATATTTTTTTATTATTTGTTTCTACCATTAAACATGATTGAGGATATTTAGTTATTTTCATTTTACTTTTCCTTTCGAATTATTTTTTAATTAAGCCACCATGACATTTTAAAACATATACTTCTTTATTATCTTTATATATTGTTTCTACTCCTTCGAATTGGTTTAAATCACCTTGATATTCAAAAGTATATTTATATTCTTTATTAATATATTCTTTTGGTCCTCGAACAGGAATAGTATCTTTATCTTCTCCTACCATCATCAAAGCTGGTCTTAAAGCCTTATCAACAGCTTCTTCACTTAAAGATTCATCTAGAGTAACGCCATAATAATTCATACCCCAGATAGGTACTTCTTCATCCTTATAGACAACCTCTTCACCCATGAAATTAGTTCCTCCGAAGTAAGTATCATGGTATGTAAATGTTCCATTTGCGTATTCATAGTCTCGTGAGCCTAAACGCGATGGAGCTTCTTTCTTAGCGTTTTCGTTTGCATAAGTTTGTTTTTTAGCTTCAATTAAAAATTCATATAAATCAGTATTCACAATTTATCCTTCTTTCTATTAATTATTCGTTTAAAACTTTTTCTACTTCATTAATTAATTCTTCTTTTTTAGGAATGTAATAAGTATACGTAGATGCAAAAACATTGTTTGAAAGTCCACCTAAAGCATAATCAATTGCAATATCCTTTTTACTTTTACAAAGAATAATTCCTATTGGTTTATTATCGTCTTTATCATTTATTTCTTCATTAAAGTAATTTAAATACATATTCATTTGTCCGGCATATTCAGCTTTCATTTGGCCAATTTTTAAATCAATTAAAACATAACATTTTAATATCTTATTATAAAAAACCATGTCAATATAATAATGAGTATTTTCTAAAGTAACTCTTTGTTGTGTTCCAACAAACATAAAGCCTTTGCCTAGTTCAAGTAAAAATTCTTCAATATGCTTTACTAACTTTTGCTCCAAGTCTTTTTCTAAAATTGGCTTATTTTCTTTAACTCCTAAAAATTCAAATACATAAGGTTCTTTTAATACATCTTCAGGCGTATTAAGCGTTTGTCCAACTTTTGATAATTCATAAACTTTTTCTTTATTCTTTTTTCCATCAGAAAGTAGCAACCTTTCAAATAGAGATGTTTCCAATTGTCTTTTTAATTCTCTTACACTCCAGTTAGAATTAATGCATTCTTTTTCATAAAAGTTACGTTCGTCAGTATTATTTATACTTAATAGTTCACAATAATGAGACCAACTCAATTTAACAGACACTGTCTGTTGTTTTGGATATTCCAAATAAAATCTTCTCATATATTGTAAATTTGAAACTGAAAATCCTGTTCCTAAAGATTTTCTTAACTCTTTAGATAATTCCTTTAAAACTTGTTTTCCATATTCTGCTTTA
>CANPXU010000025.1 GCA_947586825.1 uncultured Bacilli bacterium
TCGAACCCTTGACCCCCTGCGTGCAGGGCAGGTGCTCTAGCCAGCTGAGCTAATTCCCCAATGACTTAATTATCTTATCACACAAAGATAAGATAATCAAGAATTTTATTTATTTTTTTACGATTGTTACTAGACCCTTATCAATTTCTTCTAAAGCTCTACCAATTTCTTTTTTATTTTTATACTCACTTTCTTTCATTTGAAAATGATTATATTCAATCATTTGCTTACTTCTTATAGCTACAGCATGAACAAGCAAATACTTAGAATCTACTTTGGTTAATATCTTGTCTATAGATGGGTATAACATTTATATCATCTCCCTTACAATAATATCATACCCAATTTTACTATTACTGTTCAACCTATTTTACTTAAAATATACAGTTATTTTACAAGTTCTCGTAAAGCTTTTAGTATAACTACCATTGCCCAAGTATCTTGCTTACAATACGTTATTAAAGCATCATATTTAAGATTATATTCTTCTTTAGACATCGTTGGATACAAGGAATAAGCTAGGATTGCTTCCATTCCATTTTTAACATCAAGATTCGCATAAGATAAATCCGAAAAAACTGGAAGTGTTTTTTTAATGGAATAACTACCACTTAAATTCTTATTATAGTAGTTTGGCAGTGAAACTCTTTCCTTATCAAAGCCAAGATCAGTGTATAGTTCCTTGTTTGTGTTGACAAGCCAAAGTAAATCAGCTGCATTATTCCTTATTTCTAATAATCTATCCCTATATTCAGGGAATAAAGTAGCTAGGTTCTTAAGGCATGCTTTCTCAAAAGAATAGTTTTGAGCAAACATTGTTCCCTTACTACCATCAATATGTTCTACCAAAGCTTTAGCCATAGCTTCTCTTTCATCACCAAAGGTTTTAGCTAGAAAAACATAATTATCTTTGTCTTTATCACATTTACCAGGCTCTCTTTCAATATGTAAAGAAAATTCAAATGGTGATTGAGTATATGGTTTTTCTCCCCAGAATCTAGGCAGTGGGCAAGGAAATGTTTCAAAATCCAAGTGATAAATTGGGTATTTTAAGGTATTGATCCCCGCGGCAATCTTTTCTTTATCAATATATACCCTATCAAAAGATAAGCAATCTCTTTGAATTTCATGTTTTCTACTTTTTATCCAAGATGCAGGTATATCCATCATATTTAGATAGCCATCATTAACTAAATCAATACATTCATGACTATCACCATTATCATCTTTAAACATATGACAATTTAGATAACTAAATACTGAATTTTTCGCAGGAATATCTTTACCACATACTGTTTTAAAGTATATGCATTCTTTAGATTTTTTACGACAACACCATATTCCCAAAGGACACTTTTTAGCATCACTATTATCAATATATAATTCTAAACTTTTACGATATGTATCAATTCTTTCTTGATATTCTTTAGTAACCTTAGTTAAGTCAATAAAGGTAATTAACTCCTGTCCATCAATTTCATGATACTCGCCACTGCCATCGTAAACATAATTAGAATTTAAAACCGCTAAATAATATTTTGTCTTATCTATAGCAGCTTCATTATTATTTTGTTTATAATCATGCTCAATTATGTATCTTTGAACTGCTAAATCGAAAACATAAGTACCAACATCAGAATAGCGATCAAATAACTTATCTCTTTTCTTCTTATATTCTGCAAAGTCCATTTCATTTGCTAAATTATAACCAAGTATTTCATCTTTTAAATAAAGAACATTATTAATCGTATAGAAAATACTATACTTATCTCCACCTCTAGGGCCTGCCATTAGCTCTTCATATTTTTGTGTTGTTGTAGCTTTTACTTCAATAATATTAATATTATCTTCATGTTCATTATAAATATCGACATAACACACATACTTAATATTATTTATAATACACTCAAAAGATTGTTGATCTTGCGTTTTCTCAGCATAAATATTTAAGCCGGGAAAATATTTTTCCGTTATTAAACCAGCCTCAATCTCAACTTGTTTATAATATGGCATCATAGCTTGCATCTGAGGATTAATATCTTTAGTTAAATCTACTTCATATTCTTCATCTTCAAACATGCCTGATAGTAATTCTCTTTTTTGATCTTCAAGTTCCTCATCTTTATACTTTTCATAAGAAATAGCAGACATTAATTTATCTTTTCTTAAATCATCTAAAGAAGCATATCTAGGACATCTAGTATAGTTAATAAAGTTAGTCTTAGTAATAGCCATTTTTATCCCTTATCAATTATTTTAGCCGTTACATTGCCATCTTTACTAGTTATTCTTATCTTTATATCATTAAGAGTTTTTACTTCACTGGAAGGATCTTTAACTTCTCCTTCATCATTATCCGCAATCAAATAATTTAATTTTACAAGTTCATCAACAGTTATATAAATATTCTCATCTTCCTTAAATAGATCAGGATTTTCTTCGCCATAAGTTTCCGCACACTTCTTAATGATATTCATCTTTTCCTCATAACGAGTATTCTCTTTGCCTGTCGGAAAAGCATAGCTTGATCTAATTGCTGCTGTAAAAAAAGTTATTGTAAATAAGGCCATTATTCCTATAAATGCATATAAATAAACGTTCTTTTTCATTTTTCTTTTTCCCTTTCACTATATCCTTTAAGTTTCCAATTAGGATAATCTTTAACAAAATCATTAGTTAAAGCAATTATTTTTTCTTTATATTTACTTGAATTAAATTCAAAGTAGTCATCTACAAGGTTATCTAATACCTTATTAGCACTGGCTTTATTAGCTTGATACTCTTCAATAAACGGAATAATAACTTTTTCAACAACGATATGAAAATTATCCTTTTCTATATAGTAACTTGAAGTAATAAACTTTCTTAACTTCCTATAGCTTTTATATTTTTTCATATATCTTAAAGTATATAATGCTTCAATATCTGCATAGCTATATAGTTTTCTATCCTTTGCACTCGCATACTTTTTACATTCTTTAATATTTTTAATTTTCTTATTTGCTATATAAAAATTATCTTTTTCTTCATAAGTTATAAAGGAATTACTATATTTCTTTAATCCAAGGAGATAATCTTTTAGATCGTTTTCAGAAATTTCATACTTTTCTACATAAATAGTATAAAAATCTTTTAAAGATATAGCTCCATATACTAATACGGCTCCTAATACAAGGTGAAGTTCATTACTATTTTTTTGGCATTTTTTAATAACTTTCTTTTGAGCTACTTTATTCTTAAACTGTTTATATACTTCTTTAAAAAGCAAATAGTTTTTATCATCTATTTTATACATTAAATGACGAGAAGTAAGCATCTCACAAAATTGCATTAAACTAACATTAGTTCTTAATTTAACCCGACCTTTTTTCTTTAAAACTAATTTTAAATTACGATATTCTATTAAAGTAAAGTAGTTTAAAGTCTTACTAACTATATCATCAAGTTCATCAAGAATTAAAGCCACTAAATCTGATACTTTAGCTTTAGAATCATATTCAATTTCTACAGCATCTAAAAGAGAAGTTAGCTCTTTTTTTGTTAACTTGTTTAAATAATCATCATAAGAAACCAGTTTATTATTTTTTAAACTCATTGCTATTTTCCTCATAAATATTATATCACTTATAGGCTCTAGCTCAAAGTTTTAAGCATAAAAAAATCCCTTTTTTATTAGAGATTTTCTTCTTTTTTTACTTTATTTGTTTTCTTTTCAGTAACGTTTTCGTTTTTTTCAGTACCATCTTCTTGCGTTTTAGTTTCGGCTTTCTTTGTTTCAGTAGTTTTTGTCTTTTCTTTCATATTTTTTTGATAAAAGTAATCGATTACTTTATGAATGACTATCAAAATAATACCTGAAGTAATAAATATGGCACCAATGATAGCAAAAAGATTTCCACACTCATCAAGGAAAGGCTTAAATAACTCTAGTTCATCCCTAGCAAAATAGTTAACAGTTAAATAAACACCGCCCTTTAAACTTAAAGTAATAATACCCGTTATAATGGAGGTAACGCCTATATATTTCAAAGGTCTTACAAAACTCCATGTCAATAATCCCAAAAGAATATAAGATACCAACATAAAGGCAATAAAACATAATATAAGGTTAGGACCTGTTAAAAAATTATACGCCGCTTCCATTTTTAATCTCCTTATTAAAACCTACTATGAAGTCATTTAAATAATCTGTTACTTTTTGATAATTTTCTTTCGATAAATCAAGAACCCCTAAAGCTTCTTCAATTTCTGCTTCCGTTACTTCATCTAATTCTGTACTATTTACGCCCGCATCGATTAATTCACTAGCCATACCGCCTATAAACTCTTGTAAATTTTTATCATTAAATATTTTATCTGCTGTTTCGGTATCAATTCCTAAGTTTTCAAGTTCTGTTGTTATTACATCTTCAAAAGTTGCATCTTGGCCATATTTTTCTGCAAATTCATCTAGCCCTAATGCTTTTACAGTAATAGCTCCATAATCAAGCTTACTTAAAGCTGATGCTAGAAATTTTTCACTAAGAACAGTTCTAGTAAAAAATAAAGTCATAAATGCTAGTAAAATAAATACCATCCAAACAGAGTACACTAAAGCAAATACTTTTCCTGCAAATCTCATATCTATTCTCCTTCAGCTTCATTATATCATACTTTTAAGGCCAAAAGAAAAATCTCTAAAAAGAGATTTAACAACATTTTCTATCATATACATTTTCAACAACATTTTCTTCAGTGGTACTAAATGTTGGAGTAAATGTATGACGATAAACATGATGGTTTACTATTTTAGTATTGCATGGTTTGATGTGAGGAACTTCATAGCAAATATATCTATGGCAAACTTTTTCCTCTGGGCATTCATAAACTGGACATAGTTTATTTGAACAGCATCCCATAGGCATAGCACCTTGCATACCTTCCATATCCATGCCTTCACCATAATTTGGCATTGCATCAAAATTCATTTTAGTAAATCCTCCTTTTGATGTATCTTATGCCACTTATATCAAAAAGGATGGGCGCATAAAAATTATTTTTTATAATGACATTTAGGATAATTACTACATCCTATAAATTCCCCATATTTTCCTCTTCTTTTAACAAGCTTTCCACCGCACTTTGGGCAAATCATGCCTGTTTTAAAATCATCCTCTGTCTTGTTACTTTTACCAATATTGCATCTTTCACACAAAGTTTGTAAATTACTCATCACAGTTTTGCCACCTTCAGATATAGGTATAATATGATCTACATGTAATTTAGCTCCATCTTTAGCAGTTGCTCCACAAATCTGGCAAGTAAAATTATCTCTTTTTAAAACATTATACCTAATATCATCGTTCATTATTTTTCTTTCTTGCCTTTGGGTTTCAACATATTTCTTACCATTTTTCCATTCTAGGTATAAATTTTTTATCTCATCAAAACTACGTTCTCCCTTTCTACTGTCATACACTCTTCCACCATTGCTTTTATAAAAAACATTTAATTTAACTGTAATTAAAAAATCTTCTTTTTTATGAATTAATCTTTTTAAAATTCTCTTTTCAATTTTTTTAAAATTATTATCGTTGTTATTAATATCACTATTAACAATTTCTTCTACCTTTTTATTATACTCATCTAATACTTTCAAATTATAAATAGCATTTTCAATATCAGTTCTTAAAAGATTCTTATCGTTTTCAATATGATATTTTATTATTTCATCGCCTGTAACTCTATCTAAGCTTTTTCGTGAATATTCTCTTTCAGATATTGTTCTATGTACTTCATTAATATTTTTAAAAATATTATTTAATTCCGTTATTTTTTGAATTTTAATACTTGAATCAATTACTCTTTTTTCGATTCCTTTAATTGTAACTTTTATAACTCCTATAATTGCTTTGCCAATTAGAAATATAATGATGGGAACAAAAAAGCACAACAACCATACAAATTCTTGAGATTTAAAAAGGTACTCTAGGTTTTCTTTTATACTAGAATTTTCAATAATTGTCGAATCGATTGTTTCAAGAGAGTATGAATGATACTTATAATATGAAATAATGTAACAGCAAAAGCATAAGATTCCAATTGTTGTGTATATAACATATTTTTTAGACTTTTTCATATAACTCTCCTACTTAACTTTATAATACATTTGGTTTTTGCTCGTTGGTTTATCAGGTACAGTTTGTTTAATTAAACCTTCTTTTATCGCATGATCTAAATAAACTTTTCGTAAAGTTTCTTTTGATTTGATACCTAGCTTATGCATTATTTCAATCGCATTTACAGGCACATTTGGCTCTAAAACATCTAAAAGTTTATTTATATTTATAGACTCTTGTGTTATATCAGTTGTTGTATTATGTAAAAAGTCATCTAAAACTTCATTTATCATATTAAGCATAAACTCAATAAATAATGTTGAATCCCCATTTTTATTACATTTAGCTATAGCATCATAATAATCTTTTTGATATTTAAGTAATTGAGATTCAATAGGAATATATTCAAAGATATCTTTCCAATTAGATAATATGACATTTTGCCATAGTCTTGAGGTTCTGCCATTGCCATCCGAAAAAGGATGAATAAAAACAAACTCATAATGAAAAATTGAAGATAATATGAGTGGATGAATTTTATCTTTATTTTTTTTCATCCAATTAAATAAATCATTCATTAAGCCATGTACTTCTTCAGGAGGAGGGCAAACATGAATGCAATTTCCTCTTTCGTCAAAAACTCCTTCATTTCCTGATCTAAAAGTACCACTTTCTAAGGTTGTTAAATAAGTTATTATTCCATGTGCCTTTTTTAAATCGGTTATTGAATAAGGATTTAAGGCTTTTATCATTTCGTAAGCTTTATAAGCATTTTTTACTTCTTGAATTTCCTTTTTAGAGCCAATAACGAATTTTCCATCAATAACATCTTTTGTTTGATCTAGCGATAAAGAATTGGCTTCGATAGCTAATGAAGAATGAATAGATTTTATCTTATTATTTTTTCTTAAAATGGGCATTTTATTTAAATTTTTATAACTCTCGACTTGCCCTAATTTTTCCATGATTTTAGAAATTGAATCTAGCATCTCATTTGTTATTGTATATGGTGGTTCATAATGGTTCATAATCATACCTCTTATACTGATATTATTATAAACTAAAAAAAAGATTTAGGCAATCATCTTGCTTAAATCTTGCTTAAATCTTGCTTATTTTATTTTGCTTTAGTTAATAGTTCCCTTGTTTTAAAGTAATAATCACAGCCACTTACAACACTAAGAACTGTAGCAATAATTACACAGAATAACGCTAAATCAAAATGTATTAGTGAAAAAGGTAAATTACCAAATAAAGTAAGTGTAATACCCGTCATCATAAATGCTGTTTTTACCTTACCAAGCCAAGAAGCAGCGACTACTTTACCCTTATTTCCTGACATCATCTTACAAGTATCAACAATTATATCTCTTGTTATTATTACGACAGGAACTACCAACGGAATAGCTCTTTGATATGCTAAGATGATAAGAACCCCATTTACTAAAATCTTATCCGCAATAGCATCAAGCATTTTACCTAAATCCGTAACTTCATTATTTTTTCTAGCTAAATAACCATCAATTTTATCGGTAAGACTAGCGATTAAAAATAAAACGCCAGCGATAATGTATGCTAAGTCTAAAGCAGGAATTTCACGGCCAAATACAGATGAATAAACAGGCCAATCAGAAATCCAACTACTAAATGGTAACATCAAAATTATCATGACGATTATTGATAAAATAATTCTTGAAATAGTTATTTTATTAGGTAAATTCATTATTACATCCTTTCCGAAATATAATTATCTATCACTAATTTGTTAGTTATTTGTTTAATACACCAAAAGATTGAAAAAATCAAACAGCCTACTACGATTAATAAGGTAACTAAATAAATCCAATTAACTTGTTTCTTTTCTTCCTTAGTATATGGGCTTATAACTTTTTGCTCTTTTGCCTCTTCTTCGCTTTTCTTTATTTCACTTACTTGTTTTTCAATCTCTTTAACAGGAATTTTTGATGTAACCTCAAAAATATATTCATTAAATTCTTCAATTATTTTTTCTGCATCTAAACCTAAATATTTAGCGTAATTATAAACAAACTTTTTAAGTTCAAATACATCAGGGAAAGCTCCAGTTCGGCCATCTTCAATATTTTCAAGGATGGCTTCTTCAATTGTAAGGTCTTCACTTACTTCTTTAAGTGAAATACCTGCGGCTTCTCTTGTAGTAGCAAATAAATTACCAATTTCTTCCAAGAAAATTCACTTCCTTATAAAAAAATAAATAATATCTTGTAAGCCATGTTCTGTACTCTTTCGAGCGACAAACATTTATCTATACTATAAAGCATCCGGTCTTAAGTTCAAATTTCTCTTAACCAGTTCCCCTACCAAAATTTGGGTTTCTCACTCGTGGGGTTTACCGCGTTCCACTCCTTTTATTTCTAAAAGGCTCGTCTCTTTGGCACTTTTATACTTACTTATTTCATTTTCAGAAATGTTCAGAGCCGTTAGCATAAGCTACCCTAAGTTATTTTTTCCTTAGGCACGATCGTTACATTCATCGCAGAATGTGTGAGCATGGACTTTCCTCTACAACAAAGAGTTGCAGCGTTTGTCTAGATATTATTCGTTATTTTTACCAAATACAACTTTCTCTAGTTGGCTAATTCTACGTAGTAAATCAACATTAGTAACAGCTTTAGGGCTAGCAGCAGCCTCACTTTCTGCTTGATCTAATGCTTCTTGTAATCTTCTAATTTCTTGCTTTAATGTATAACTATCTTCCGTTAAATCTTTAACTTGTTTTTCTAAATCTCTAATAATGTTATTATATTCAGTGTAATCACGGATTATCATATCTAAATATTTATCTACTTCTTGAGGACGATAACCTCTTGCATCAATTTTAAAATCATGTTCTAAAATTTCTTGAGGAGTTAAATAAATCTTATCATTATACATCATTAGCACCTTCTAACAAAGAAAATTATAGCAAATATACACTTTACTTGTCAAGTTTGGTAAGGGTCTGATAATCGAGTAAAAAAATGCATTCATCGACCTTATATAGTAGTTTATTTATTATATAATCTATCCTCAAAATATATCACCTTTCTTAATATTAGTTTATTCAAAATTATTAAGCAATACTTTCGACATAATAAGACAAAATATTTTTATTAATTTATCATTTAATATTTTGCCTTTTTTTGGTATAATTTTGTATGGTGATTATAAATAATGAATTACCCTAATAATATTAGGAAAACATATAATAAGCCCGTAAGCTATGGTAACCGAGGAATGGAACTTGAAAGTCTTATAAATATGGCTAATGATGCATATATTGAAAAAGATGTAGCTATAATTTATAAAAAGCCTACACCTATCGGGGTAGTTAAATGTGATTATAACAAGAGTAAAATAACAGAAGCTTATTATAAGAGTCCCTCAACATTAGATTACAACGGGATATATAAAGGTTACTATATTGAATTTGATGCTAAAAACACTAATAAACCTTATTTACCCATTACTAATATTGCTGAGCACCAAATAAAACATATTGAAAGAATATTAAATCATCGTGGTATTATTTTTTTACTAATAATGATTAATAATGAATGCTATATCTTGTCTGGTCAAAAATTACTTGAATTTATTAAAAAAGGCCAACGAAAAAGTATTCCTTATGAATATATTAAAGGAAATGGTATAAAGCTTACATACAACTATTTAAAAGGTGTTGATTACATCCCAGGAGTCGATACTTTAATAAAGGAGATTGAGTGATATGAAGAAGTTAAAAAATCTAAAAGAAAAAGCTAAAAATAAAATAAGAGAAAGAGGCGTTGGTCAGTGCATTTGGACTTGCATCTTGGTAGTTTTAATCTTTATTACTAGTGCTTGCTTATTATTTGCTTTATATATTATTATAAGTGCTCCAAATTTTGATAAGGATGCCTTATATTCTAAAGAATCTACTATCATATATTGGGCTGATGGCACTGAAATGGTAAGAATTGGCCAAGAAAATCGCCAATTAGTATCTTATAGTGATTTACCTCAAGTTTATATTGATGCCTTACTTGCTACTGAAGATAGCCGGTTCTTCCAACATAACGGTATCGACCTTGCCCGTTTTTTAAAAGCCTCAGTTGGCCAAGTACTTGGTGGTGATCAAGCTGGTGGAGCTTCAACTCTTACCATGCAACTTGTAAAAAATAATTATACAGATGGAAAAGTAACAGATGGTTTACCGGGTATTATTAGAAAATTTACCGATATCTACATGGCTGTATTTAAAATAGAAACTGCCTATACTAAAGAAGAGATAATGGAATTTTATGTAAATTCCCTATGGCTTGGTAATGATAATAATATTAATACCTCTGGAATCTATGGTGTTGAAACTGCTAGTCAATATTATTTTGGTAAATCAATTAGTGAAGTTAATTTAGCCGAAGCTTCTATCTTAGCGGGTTTATATCAAAATGCTGCATGGTTAAATCCATACTTATATCCTGAAAGATGTAGGACAAGACAAAAAACCGTATTAAAACTAATGGTTAATCACGGATATATTACTCAAGAAGAAATGGATGCAGTTCTTGAAATTCCTATAGAATCTTTACTTAGTGATGGTAATAGTAGTAAAAATAGTGAATCAAATGAATCTCAAGATGTTATAGATTATATTAGATCTGAAGTTGTTGAAAAAACCGGTAAAAATCCATTTCAAACACCAATGAAAATATGGACTACTATTGAAAAGGATAAACAAGATGTTCTAAACGATGTAGAAAATAGTAAAGTTTGGAAAGAATATGCTACTGAAGATAACGATAATATTGACCAAGAAGCTATTGTTGTAACATCTGTCGAAAATGGTGCAGTAGTTGCCCTTTCCGCGGGAAGAAATTATATGGCTGGTGGAAATAAGAGAGCTACGGAGATTCATAGACAACCAGGATCTTCAATTAAACCAATCATGGATTATGCCCCATACTTGGAATATTTAAATGGTTCGCCTGGGGATTATATTCTTGATGAACCTTATTCCTATTCTAATGGTACATCAATTCAAAATGCGAATCATGATTATGCAGGAATGATTACGATAAGATATGCTTTATCTCAATCATTAAATATTCCAGCATTACAAGTATTTCAAAAAGTAATGGCTAAAGATGAAACCCTTATCCCTAATTTACTTAATAGTGTCGGAATTGATTATGGTGATACTTTATATGAATCTGCCGCAATTGGTGGTTTCACAGGTGTTACTCCTCTAGAAATGTCTGCTGTATATGGTATGTTTGCTCGAGGAGGCAACTATATTGAGCCTTATGCTATAACTAAAATAGAATACGATGATGGTTCAACATATGAATACAAACCTGAAAAGAAAAGAGTATTAAGTGCTGAAACTTGTTATATGATGACTTCAATGTTAATAGATATGGTCAGTGTTGATAATATTGGTATTGATGGTCTTGCTCCTGTTGCTGTAAGTGGTACAGAGATTGCTGGTAAAACCGGTACAACATCACTTAGACTTGAAGATCAAATTGCTTTAGGGGTTCCTGATGGTACTACTCCAGATAACTGGTATATCACTTATGACCCCGAATATTCTATAGCCTTTTGGTATGGTTATGATACTATAACATCAGAACATCACGTTGATTTAAATCCTTCTTGGACGCTTAAAAGACGTGTAATGTCTACTTTAGCTTCTCAAATTTACTCAACCAATAAAAAGTTTTCTAAACCCAGTGGCGTGGTATCGGTAGAGGTTGAAAAAAATACAATGCCTCTTCAATTAGCATCTACTTACACACCTAAAGATCAACGAGTTACTGCTCTTTTCAAAGAAGGAACAGAGCCAACTGAAACTTCAATTAAATATGCAGGCTTAGAAGCTCCAGCTAATGGAAATGCTAGATCATCATCCGGCAAAGTTACATTGTCATGGGATCCAATATCAACTCCTAAGGCTATTGATTCTAGCTACTTACAAAAACAATTTAACGAATATTATGGCAAATGGTCTAAAACATATTATGAAAAAAGGCTTTCAGAAAACGATTCATTATTTGGAAGTCTTGGATATCAAGTATATCTAAGAAATTCAAATGGTACTTTAACAGACTTAGGTTGGTACTCAAATACAACTTACACTCAAAGCGTTGAACCTGGTCAAAAATATACTTTCGTTATAAAAGCAGCTTATCGTAACTTTAAAGATAACGCCTCCGAAGGATTAGTAATTAACTTTACTGCTCCAGGCTCTTCTGATCCAGATAAAGATGTTGATATTCCTGGAATTGATGATGATAAAAATAAACCTGATGAGGATGACGATGTAGTTGTACAAAAGCCAAATGATAAAGAAACTGGTAATAATACTACTACAAACGATAGTAATTTAGACTAAAAAAAGCTGACTAAATATCAGCTTTTTTATTTGGACAATTAATTAAGCATGATGAGCATTTAGGGTTTTTAGCAGTGCAAGTGTATCTTCCCAAAAGAAGCAGTTGATGATTAACTCTATTATATTCATCTTTGTTAAATAGTTTCATTAGTTTATTTTCTATTTTGTTAACATCATTGGTATTCTTAACTAAGGTAAGCCTATTTGCTACTCTTGTTACGTGAGTATCTACAGCCATTGTAGGAACATTAAATAACTCTGCTAAAACAACATTTGCTGTTTTATGCCCAACACCTGGAAGAGCTTCCAAATACTCTCTATTATTAGGCACATGGCCATTATAATCCTTTAATAGTTTGGTAGCTATTTCTTTAGTATAAATAGCTTTCTTAGTATATGATCCTAGCGAATGTAATTCTTTTTCCAAGATTTTTACATCAATATTGCTTAAATCATTTAGAGTATATTCTTGAAATAACTCTTTAGTTACCATATTGACTCTTTTATCAGTGCATTGAGCTGAAAGCATAACGGCAATTAATAGCTCATAATCTTTAGTATATATAAGTTCACACTTAGGATCAGGTACCATTATATCTAACTTAGCTTTTAAATCATTAATATCAATCTTCATCTAACCAATTATACTCAAAGACTTTTGTTTCATATAGTTCTTCAGGATCTTCATCCTCTGCTCTTTTCTTCATATGATTATCGACATCTTTTAAGTCTTTAAAGCCTTTCTTTTTCCATTCAAATAATACTTTATCAATGTATCTTAAAGTAGGCACTCCATTATAATTAGCTTCCTTTAAAGCTCCTAAAATAAGTTCTTCACTATAGCCTGATAAAAGCCAAGCATTAATGAGCTCAAGATCCATACCTGTTAGATTATGGCCATAGTTTTCTTGAAATTTGCTATAGAAATCTTCTTTTTCACTTTCAGCTTTCTTCTTGCTTTCAGTTTCTTTAATACCATTATATAAGTTTTCTAAAGATACCTTCTCTACTAATTTTCCACGATTATCTTTCTCTGGGTTTATAGTTATGAGTTTCTTTTCCATTAAACTTCCAAAAGCTGTTAAAACATCTTGCTCAGAAAGACATGTAGCTTTAGAAACCTTTTTTACATCAAATGATTGCTCATATTCATTATCAAAATACATTAAAACTATAAACTCTTTTAAAGATAAATCTCTTCTTAAAGTTTCTTTTAAAAAGATTGTTTCAACAATAAATTTTTTATTATCTTTATCCATTATGATTACCTTCCCATTAAGTATTTTATAATTTCACTTTTTTTATTTTTCAAATTACCATTTAATATCTGAATCTTGATATCATTCATAATTTCACTAACCATTTTACTAGGTTCTATTTGTAATAAATTAATGACATCTTTTCCCGTTATTTCAATGTCTTTCATCGATTTAATAGGAATCTTTTTGAAACTATTACTAATAACGTGCTTATCAATCCCAAGTATCTCGCCTGCTACCTGGCATACATATAAGCCATTATTGAATAAATCAAAGTTATTTATTTCTCCTTTTTTTACTATTTGCTTAATCTTAGCAATATTTTCTTTTTCCGTTTTACTAAATGTAATAGTAGGAGTATTAATTTGAGCCCACATTCCCAAGATGTCTGACACATATTTAATTTCATTATATGTTATATTAAGCTCATCTTTAATGCCAGTTTCTTCAAGTAAAGATAAACCCTTTTGAAAATTAACAGAGCTTAGTATCTTACATAACTCTTCCTTTATTCTATCACTGCTAAGATTTTTAACTTTATTTTTGTTTTTTATTAAAGCATCATAAGTACTTTTTTCAATCGTAAAATCAAGTACACACGCAAAGCGAATTGCTCTAAGAATTCTTAAAGGATCTTCACTAAATTTCTTATTAACATTTCCTATCGATTTTACTACTCTATTATTTAAATCCTCTTTACCTTTTAGTAAATCAATAATATTACCATTTTTATCCATACATAAGGAATTAATAGTAAAATCTCTACGCTCGATATCTTCAAATAAATTACTTACATACTCTATTTCAATCGGGTTCCTGCCTTGATACTTTAATTCTTTTCGATATGTAGTTATATCAATATTATATTTTTTTATTTTAAAATTAAATCCTCCATAACCATTAGCATTTTGATTAAGAGGAAAGATACTTACAATTTCTTTTGGCAAAGCATTAGTACATATATCAACATCATAGGTTTCTTTACCAAGTAAAAAGTCACGGACAAAACCACCTACAATATAGGCTTCATATCCTTCATTTTCAATGCTTTTGAGAATATTTTTTACTATTTTATCCATACAATCTCCGCCATTTTATTGTATCATAACTTATGATATATTTCGACAAAAAAAGCCGATATAAAATCAGCTTTTATGTGAGGTCTTCTGAAATATAGTATTGAGCTCCATCACTTGTAATAACAACTAAAGTTCCATCAGCATCATCTTTATTATTCTTTTCGATAAAAATACTTTCTACATTATGAGGATCAGCCTTTTTAAATGTTATTTCTTCATCCCATTTATAGTCATAATTTATTTCTCTATCTGAAATATACAAGTCCCCATTTTTAGTCAAAACAAGCAGTTTAGCTTTACCATTACTGCCATATGATCTTTGAGCAATACCTTTTACATTTTCAGCAAACATAGTCTTTTGTCTATTACCTGTATCTACAAGTATCAAAGCATCATCAGAAACTTTAAAAGTTACTTGCAAAGCTGCAATATAATCTTTATGAAGGTAAAAAGTTAATGATGTTTTTAACTCTAACTCCTCCTTTTTAGGATATCCCTCACTATCTGGAGGTAAAGGAGTTGTCTTTTTTTGTTCCTCTTTTAAGTATTTTATTCCATATTCATCTAAGTCTTTAATGGTAATCTTACCATTTTCTAAAGCTGATTTAATATTTTCTGTTTTGTCATTATAATAAGTTACAATAATATAACTTGAATTTGTACACTCTAAGAAATATTTGTATTCATCATCTTCATAAAACATCTCTTTAGCAGAAGAACATCTAAAACCATTCTTATCTTTAGAAGTGTCTCTAATATCAGTAACTTGTTTATTACTCTTTTCTGGCTTTTTAGTATCATTAGAGCATTTAAAGCCTGATAATTTAAATTTTTGTTTTAATGTAACTTCATCATCTTCTGTACAATAAAAACTATCCATCAAAAGTCCTTTATAAACATAGCCTTCTCCGTTTAAATAAGAAATCTTCCAGCTTAACAAAGGTTTTCTCTTCAAAGCTAAAGCTAATAATGTATCACCTACAATTAAAACAACAATGATAATCGCTATAGTAAGTACTATAGTTCTAACTTTGTTTTTCTCTTTATAATCATCATAAGCATTAGTTAATAAGTCAGATCTATTATAATATTCTGTATGATTTAAAAAAGTATCAATACTTACATTCAAAGCCTGTGCTAGCTTTTTTAATTCTATTTCATCTGGAGATGTTTCACCTTTTTCCCAGCTTGCTAAAGTAAGAGTAGATACTCCGACTTTGTCTGCTAGTTTAGCAATGCTTTGTCTGCTTTTTTTTCTTAAATCATGAATTCGCTCGCCAATATTCATTAATCATCATCCCTTTTCGCCCTAATTGTTTTCTAATAATTTGTCAAAGTAAACATCATAACCATTTTGATAGTTATCCATTATTGCCTCTTTTATTTCATCTCCTGTTTCAGCTGTAAAGCCTTGAAAAACCTTATTGCCAATAACAGTAAAAGGTACTCCTTCAATTTCTTCATTCATTGCATCAGCAAAAGCCAAAAGAGCACTACGATTATTATCACTATTTGAAACTTCAAATAAATATAAATTATATTTTTCGCCATACTCAGCTTTTATTTCTTCAAAAAAAGCCTTTTCTTTAGCACAAAATGGACATCCTTCACGCCAGAAAAGATAAACATTAACTTTATTATCTTCCCTTTTAATACCATCAAGTGTAAAACTATAATGTTCTTCTGGAGCTACAAGAGTTTCTTCATCACTTGGTATATACGTATAGTTATCTTTTCTTATCTTAATATAAGATTCAAGCCAAGTGGCAAAAGCATCACTTTCCTTGAACTTTTCAGTATCATCGTCACTTTCAGCATCTAAAAAATCTACCATTTTACCTTTTTTAAATATTACAAAAGATGGATAGTATTTAATATAATCAAAGGTTTCTGTATCTTTTATTTTAGAATAAGCTATTGTGTAATAAGATAAGCCTGTTTCTTTACTATAAGTATCTAGTATCTGACTTAAACTATATGAAGTAGTACATAGAGGTTGATAAATAAAAAGCACAAAGCTTTCTTTATCTTTGATTAATTTATTAATATTACTAAGTTCAGTTTCTCTTGCTATAGGATTAGCGTAATACTTATCCTCGAGATAAAATTTTTGTTTTTTTTCATAAAACCATAATCCTGTTAAAATTAAGCCAAGAACTATCAAAATGGCAATTATTATTAATATTGTTTTCTTCATTATGCCTCGTGTAGTGTTTCAAAGTCGATATCATGATAAGGAACTTTCCAAAAAGCATACTTATCCTCTTTATCATCTTGATATTTTACTTCAACATTATTATTACCTTTATAATACCAGTATCCACCGACATTATATATTTTTTCTTCATCCCAACCTAAAGCTATAAGCATCTTTTTCGTATCGCCAGCGTATCCACCGCCACCGCACATTAAGAATATATATTTATCTTTAGGGAATAAATCTTCTAAAACAGCTAAAGATTCTTTATAATTAGCCTCATACTTACCATCACTTGTTAAAGTAAATAAAGTATTACCTTTATAAGTATCTCCTACTTCTTCAGGAAGATTAGTTACATTAACAAGATATGGATAAGGTACTACTTCAAAGCCATTTACAAAACCTGATAAATAAGAATCACCACCAATGGCTTCATAGTTGCCTGGATCTTTTAACATTCTAACATCACGATATACAGCATCTTCTCTAAATAAATAATTATCGATTGTTTCTTCGTTAATATTTTTATCAATGGCAAATTGTTCACCACGAATACCTGAAGTTACTTCAGGTTTAGGTAAATCATATACTTCTTTATTCTTCTTTTTAGGTATACTAAATACTAATAAAAGGATTAAAGCTACAATTAATATTATGGAACCAATTTTATATAAATTTCTTTTCATGTTCTACTCCTTTGCATCATTATACTAATATTATAACATCTATAAAGTTTCTAATAAATAAAAAAAGTACCTAAGTACTTTATTTAAGATTTAAGCCATCACTAAAGGCATTACCAACTCTATGACCTACTTCGTAATAACCATGAGTGTATGGATCAAAAGCTATAGCTTTAACTTTATCAATATCAACTTTATCATCAGTCATGACATTTTCGTCTACTGAAGTATTAACTACTTTACCTACTACACCATAGTCATCATATGTTATAAACTCACATTCCATACAAATAGGAAATTCGTTAATAATCGGGGCATCAACTCTTTCTGACTTCGTAGCACTAAGGCCACTTTTAGCAAACTTATTTGCCTCAGTATTGCCTGATACTACACCAAAGTAATCAGCCTCTTTAACATGGTTTGAATCAGCAATTGATACGGTAAAAGCTTTTCTTTCCTTTATATTTTTAACAGTCTTATGGCTTTCCGTTAAGTTAAGAACAACCTCATCACGATCTTTCATCATACCCCAGGCAGCATTCATAACATTAACTGAACCATCCTCATTATAAGTAGCTATCATTAAAACAGGCATGGGAAATATAGCTTCGGTAGTACTAATATTTTTTCTCATTTTTATCATCCTTTCAACTTTAATTATATGCTATTTTCTTTTATCTTCAAGTCTTTTTAAAAAGCCACAGGTCTTACATAATTTGCAAACTAGCTTTTTATTTTCAAAACCATTTCTTATTTTTTTAGTTGAGTCTTTGTTTAAAATTTCTTCTAAAGATTCACTAAAGATATTGCCTAAAGGAATATCACCATTATTATCTAAACAACAAGGTACTACTGTGCCATCTACTAATATAGCTATTTGGTCTTTTAAGGCTAAACATCTACCTTGTTCATTAATTTCTTTGCCTTTAATATCAGGCCAAATAAATTCCTTATCTTGATTAATATAAATATTATTTTTCACTTTAATAGACGCATTTTCTCTTAATTTTTCTTTTAAATTATCTATTTTATAATGTATTGATAATTTGTTAATAATATTATCATTTAAATCATTATCTTTTATATCCTTTAAATTCCATAATCTTAAAGAAATAATCTTATTATTTAGCTTATCTACAGCCTGTAAAATATTATCCATATACTTATTAAGATCTAAATCATTTTGGATAGCACTATGAAGTGATATATTAACTTGTCTTACTGCTTTACTTTTATTAATGATATCAACTTTATCATTTAATAAAATGCCATTTGTCGTGATATTACACAAGATATTATTATTTTCAAGTACCTCTAAAAACAAAGGTAAATTCTCATTAAGTAAAGGCTCACCCTTAACGTGTAGATATACTAAGTTAGTATAATTCTTTATTTTATAAACTATTTTGGTAAATTCCTCTAATGACATATTTTTCTTAATTCTTTTAGTATCAGGGCAAAACTTACAATTAAGATTACAAATATTAGTTATTTCAATATATATTTTTTTAAACATAAGGTTATT
>CANPXU010000026.1 GCA_947586825.1 uncultured Bacilli bacterium
GAAATTTCGTGTCTTTTTGTAGTGTCTATAATATCATAAAATTTTATTATTGACAAATCTTAGAATGTCATATTATTCTAGATTAAAGGATGTAAACAACAAAAAACAGACTGCCTATCAAACAATCTGCTTAATGGTGGATAATACCTGAACTACACTTCATATTTGATAGATATAAAATGTAACCCTATCAAGATTCCACATATACGTATATTACTTAATAGCTTGATATAGTAATAAAACTAAAAGTGTCAATCGTAAGTATTATAGTTGAAGAACTATAATACCCATATACCACTACTTAGCAATTAACCACTCGCAAGACAACGGTCCTGTGAAGTTGTAATAACTTTCTAAGATCTCTCTCAGTAGCTATTACAACTAGTCTTTTTATTACCCTACTAAGTATCTTTATTGTAACATCCGACATCTTAAATTGCAAGATACTTTTTCCTTTTTTGTTATAAATTGTCGGATATAACCTATTATTAATCTTTAAGTATGTATACTTTTGTAAATTAAACAATTATATAATTGCAATAAGGGAATACTTTTTTTCCACTTAAAACAAAATTTTCATTACCAATTAAGGTTAAATACCTATCAATATAATTATTATAAGAATCTAATGTATAAAGAGTAATACTAACATTTATATTTAAAGATTTATATATTTCAGAGGCTCTTTTAACTAAATAAGCATTAATACTTTCATACTCTTTACTAATTAATAAAGCAAAATTTCCTTGTTGTAAAGCTAAATCATTAATTATTTTAAGTGTTGTATATATATTACCATCAGTAATTATAGTATTTCCAATAATCGGAGACGTTAAATAAGAAGAAGTATTAGAATCTTGTAAAAAAGATAGTAATTCTTCTTGAGAAAAATCATTTTTATCGGTTAATTTTTCAATATCATCTAAAACGAGATATTGAATTAATTTATTAAAAACGAGATTACTCATTTGCCCATCTCCTGTTTAATCAGTGAAATATGATAACATAAAATTTGTTAATGTACAATTAATTATCTTCTTTTTCTAATACTTCTTCTCCGGCATTCAACCTATCTACTACATTGTACTTTAATATTTCCGTTTCATTTAACTTATCTTTGCCATAAATCTTATTAGCATCTTTAATAGCATTTTCTAAAGAATATTTATCATATTCTTCCGTAAAATAATTGTCATTAATCATTATCAAAGGATTATATACTTTCTCAGTTATTTTTAAATAATCCAAAACCTTTTTATATAAGTCATTATCACTTGTTATATCATGATAAACTACCTTATAATTATCGTCTATTTGTGCCAAAGTATTTCTTACCTCTTCTTTTACCTCGGTATCTTTAACATAAAAAACATGAATATAAGTATCTCTTGCTAGAACTTTCTTTTCTTTAGGACTTTTAATAACCATAGCTATAATTACACATATAATAGGTATAATTAACACTAATATCCAGATAATTAATTTTTTATCAATACTTTCTTTACTACTTTTTTTCATATTTCTTACTCCTATAATTGCTAATATATTTATAAACTTCCATGACTACTAATATAGTAAGTGAATATATAAATAATACTGTTAAATGACTAAATGGAATACTACCCGTATTTAATATCTTAGCTAAAGCAGGACATTCCATAATGATAACTTGCAAAATTATACAGAAAATAGCGCCAATTACAACTAAAGGATTACCTTTAATAGAAACTGCAAAACAAGATGTATATTCACTACGGCAATTAAAGACATGAATATTTTGAACAAATACCATTAAAGCCATAATATATCCTCTTGCTAAAGTAATATCCATTAAGCCTTTTTCAACAAACATATGATATATAACATACCAAGTGCTAAATATTATAACACTAATAGTAATACCAGAAAGTAAAATTTCTCTTATTAAACGCTTATCAAATAGAGCCTCTTTTGGAGATCTAGGCTTTTGATGCATAATAGTATCCTCACACTTTTCAAAGGATAAAGCAAAGTCTTGAATTCCATCAGTAACAATATTAAGCCATAGTAATTGAATAGCCACAAGAGGCGTTTGCATATCAAAAATAACAGATAAAACAAAGAAAAGAACCTCTGCAAGACCACATGATATTAAGAAATAAATAATTTTACGAATATTTGCGTATGCCGTTCTACCTTCTTTAATTCCCGTTACAATAGAATTAAAATTATCGTCCGTTATAATCATTTTGGAAGTTTCTAAAGCAATATCCGTACCACTTCCCATAGCAATACCAATATTGGCGCTTTTTAAGGCCGGAGCATCATTTACCCCATCTCCTGTTACCGCAACATATTCTCCACTTCTTTTAAGACTATTAACTATTTCTAATTTTTGTAAAGGTGTAACTCTCGTAAATACTTTTTTGCTAGCAACAAAGGCATCAAATTCTTTTTCACCCTTATGAAGATATTCTTCTACCTCGTCATAAGTTGTAACCTCTTCTTCTTTATCAGATAAATTAAGTTCTTTAGCAATACTAAAAGCTGTCAAAGGATGATCACCAGTTATCATAAGAACTTTTACTCCAGCATCATGACAAGAATTAATGGCATCTTTTACTTCCGGTCTAATTGGATCAATAAAGCCTACTAAACCCATAAAATTCAATCCTTTGATATCTTCAATATCATAAGATGATTTAGCTTTAATCTTACTCGACGCTAAAGCTATAACACGATAACCATCTTTAGCTAGATTCTCATTTTGTTTTTCAACGACTTTAAAATCAGTTTTATTTTTTACTAAATCAATTTTATTACAAAAGCTTTTAACTACTTCTATAGAACCTTTTATGGTGCAATATACTTCATTTTGATATTCATAAAATACTGCTGAGTATTTATTTTCAGATTCATAAGGAATCATCTTTAAGATATTAATATTGTTTTTATCTATACCTAATTTTTTGCCAAGGACTAAGAAAGCAATATCAATTGAATCACCCTTATATTCATCATTTTCATATATAGCTTCATTGTTGACCGCACCTAAAAGACCAATATTCCAAGCTAGTTTATGATCAGGTCCTTTAACAGTTCCTTCCGCATTATACCCAACCCCTGTGACTTCATAAAAGTAATCATTTGGTAAAACTATCTTTTTAGCCGTTTGTTCATTAGCAGTTAATGTTCCAGTTTTATCACTAGCTATAACTGTGCAACTACCTAAAGACTCAACTGATTTAAGTTTACGAGCAATAACATTATTTTTAGCCATCTTATTTGAAGCAATAGTAAGAGCCATAGAAAGAGCTAAAGGTAAACCCTCAGGCATCGCAGATACGGCAAGGGAAATAATATAAAGTGGTATCTCTTTAATGTCATAACCTTTAGAATAAAGCAAAAACGCAAGACCAAATGAAGCAATCACAATAGCTAAACTAATTTGTTTAGAAAATTTTTCAATTCTTATAGTAAGTGGCGATTTCTCTTCTTTAGTTTCGGCAATACTTTGACTTATTTTACCAACTTCTGTATCAAGACCTGTAGCAATAACAACAGCTTTTCCCCTTCCTGTTACTACTGTAGTTCCGGCATATAACCTGTTTTTTTGTTCGCCAATATGTTCGCTGTTATCATTTGCTTCACTTGATTTTAGAATTTGCATACTTTCGCCTGTAAGAATTGACTCATTAACAAATAAATTTTGACTTTCGATTAATAAACAGTCCGCTGGGATTTTATCTCCAGAGTTAAGTAAAATTATATCGCCAACAGTAATCAGCTCCGATAAAATCTCAACTTTTTTACCATCTCTAATTACAATAGCCTTATCTTTAACTAAATTAGCTAGAGCTTCAGCATTTGTATTAGCTTTATTTTCCTCAAAAGTACCAATAACAATATCTACTAATACGATAACAAATATAACTATGGCATCAGTCAAAGAATGCGACAAAGCTGAAATAAGTGCAGCTACTAATAAAATAATAACAATAGGATCTTTAAATTCACTAAAAAAAATTTTTACAATACTATCTTTCTTTTTTTTAGGCAAGGCATTTAAGCCATCTTTAGCAAGCCTTTCTTCTGCTTCAGATGTAGAAAGACCATCTTCATGACTTTGATATTTTTCTAATAAATCCTTTGTTTTCTTATTCATCTAAATCATCCTATCATCATTTTATCATAATTATTTCTTCTTTTTTTCGACTTTCATAGGATTGACATGGATAACCGTTAAATATATTTCAGGAAACTTTTTATCTATTTCTTTTTCTAATTTATTAGCTATTTCATGTGATTCAAAAGTCGATAAATTTCCATCTACAAAAATAGTACAAGATATTTGATATTGATAACCTACCGGTGTCGAATTAAAGTGATTTGTCTTTAAAACTTCAGGATGATTCTTTATTAAGCTTAATACCTCAGCCTTTTTTTCTTCATCGAGTGATTTATCCATTAAAACGTCATAACTTTCAATAAATATCTTTATGGCATTTAAGGCAATCCAAAGACCTATAGTAATACCAATAATACAATCTACAAAATAAAAACCAAAATTACCTAGCAAACAAGATATTAAGTTTGAAGTAGTAATTATACAGTCATTAAAATGATCTTTACTATTGGCCTTTATTAAAATATTATTATATTTTTTATACATTTTATGTGTATATAAAAATAACATAAACTTAACAATGATAGTTATTATACATACTATTATAAGCCAAATAGAAAATTTAAATTTTTCTTTTGCAATTAGACTTATTAAAGAAGACTTAATAACACTAAAAGCTAGTAAAAACATAATAATACTAATAAGCAATGAATAAATGTACTCTGCTTTACCATGTCCAAGATTATGGTCATCATCAGGCTTTTGGGAAGATATTTTATTACCTATATATGTTATATAAGATGATATGACGTCGGATGCACTATTAAAAGTATCAGCAAGCATAGCTTTGCTGCCAGATATAAAGGAAATAATACCTTTTATAATAAGTAAAAATAAATTTCCTAATATTCCTAAAATACTCGATTTCTTAATATCACTATATTTCTTATCCATTTTTATTCTCCTTGAAAATAAAGGAACTAACAAATGTTAGTCCTATCTATTTTGCTTAGCTTGCATATAAGCTTGTTTTTCACTAATAAATTCTTGTGTTGATATGATCCTAATTTCTTATTCAGTAAGTGATGTAATTGACCATATAATTTTTGCTTTTCTTCATCTAACTCGCTTGATATATCTGATTCCTCTCTTACAAAAAGTTTATTATCTTGAAATATATTAGCATACAATATTAAATCAGTTGCGCTCATAACGTCATTATCACCCGAATAAGTAACTTTAGAAAAGTCTAAACTTCGAGGATCTACGTTGATATCCATAATTTGATATATGTTTTTCTCTATCAAATTAGCGCCCTTAAAATGTTTGCACAACATACCAGTCTGATACATAATTATCACCTTATGTCAATTATATCATATTCTGCAATAAAAAAACTTCACAGCTTGTGAAGTTTAACCATTCGTGATTGAATCAAAATATCCAGCTTCTTCACCAGCAGTTTTCACTTTAGATTGAACTGATTTCATATATTGAACGAAATTAGTAAATTCGTCTGCTGATTTATTCCATTCATTTTTAAAATTATCAGCGGCAACACCAGTCCAAGTTCCAGCATTAATATTTTCTTGCATATCATCTATTAGACCATTTAACAAAGTCTCAATTTTTTGAGCATTTTCTTCTAAAACAGCAGCTTTACCCTTTACATAATCATATTCTATTCTTAATGTAGCCATAATAACATTCCTTTCTTTTATTTTCCTAAAATTGATTTGATTGCATGAACAGCTTCTTGAGCACTATTTACTCTATCATCAAGTTCTGTTGAAAATGATTCCAATGCTCTATTAAGATCTTCTAAGCTATCTAAATGAGCAAAATATCCTTCTTTAAATGTTTGATACGTATTTCCTTCCCAATGGGAACTTAATTCATTTACTATTGCTGTTGATTCATTAATAATTCTAAGATATTCTGCGGCTTTTGTTCTAAATATTTCTGCCATATTAGATACTGCTTTCGTATTCATTAAATATTCATCACCGGCCATTTATAATTCACCTCCATATTATAAAGAATGTAGCCTCCTACATATACATATTCTCATATAAATTATGATACTCTATAATTAAAAATAAGTCAAATTAGTATACTACTTTTTGACATAAAAAAAGTTGCTAAATAAATCAGCAACTTTTAATTTTCTATATATTAATTATCTCCTTGAGGAGTACTAGAGTTAATAGCACCTAATTGATTGATTAGAGTATTTAATTTATTCTTAAATTCTACTTCTTCATCATCAACTAAGCCCTTAAAGAAGATTTTTTCAATTTGACTATGATCAAACATACAAGTTTGATTTGAAGCCATTAATCCTTCAGGATAAATGCATCCACTATAGTCAAAAATCTTTCCTTGTTGTTCTTGTGTCATAGCACAGAAGCCAATAATCATAACTCTTTTCTTTCCGCCCTTTAATAGTACCACAGTACCTATCGGTAAAAATTTTTCTTCCATAATTTCCTCCTTTTTATATTTATTTAATCCAATTAAAATTGGTTAAATCCATTATGTCCATTATCATTGTTGTTAAAATTATTACCATTTACATTATTAAGTTGTTGACGTTTTTTTCTATCATCTTCATCGTCATCATCAAGTAAAGTTGCACCCATCATACCACCAGCAACGCCTAAATTTCTAGCAGCTTCTTTAGTTTTTTGCTCTTTTTCAGCATCTTTTCTAGCTTGAGCAATATATACACCACCTATTCCTAAACCAGCAGATATACCACCTAAACCTAATACAGTATTTAAGTTAGTTTTATCAGCTTCTAATGAAGCATTACCTTCACTATTAGGTTGCGTTACATCTAATTGTTCGGCATTTGGAGCTTCAATTCCACCAACATTTGTTGTTGGTGTTTCAAGAGTAGGTTCTCCTCCATCAACAGTCACTTCAACTTGAGGATCATCTAATAAGCCAGCATCTAACGCGGGGTTCTCCACAGTTGGTGTCATAGATTCGAAAATGTATTTATCTTTCTTATCCTTCTCTTTATCTTCATCTTTCTTTTCTTCAGTAGTATTAGCGTATTGAGGATTAGTAGTATCCATTGTACCAGTTCCGTATCCACCAGTATAACCACCACCGTATCCTCCTGCTACTCCAGCTGCTCCAAGCATTCCAGCTCCTAAAGCTCCAGCGTCTTGTAAAGTAACAGATCCAGGGCCATCATTATCAACGGATACTTTTGGATGGCTTGGGTCATCAGTTACTCCACCACCATCGCTTGGTTTATCACCAGGATCTGAAGTATTATCTTCGCCTTGGTAATCATCTCCAGGAGTATTGCCCTCACCAGGACCTTGAGTATTGTCTTCACCTTGGTAATCATCTCCAGGAGTATTGCCCTCACCAGGACCTTGAGTATTGTCTTCACCTTGGTAATCATCTCCAGGAGTGGTGTCTTCACCAGGACCTTGAGTATTGTCTTCGCCTTGGTAATCATCTCCAGGAGTAGTGTCTTCACCAGGACCTTGAGTATCATCTCCGCCTTGAGGACCATCACCAGCTGTATTATCACTTGGTTCTTGTCCAGTATCTCCACCTCCAGGAGTATCACCTGTAGGGGTATTATCGGTGCCTTGATATCCAGGTGTATTATCAGGATTTGGACTTGGATTAGTTGTTTGATTTGGATCAGTTGTTTGACTTGGATCAGTCGTTTGACTTGGATCAGTCGTTTGACTTGGATCAGTCGTTTGACTTGGATCAGTCGTTTGACTTGGATCAGTTGTTTGACTTGGATCAGTCGTTTGACTTGGATCAGTCGTTTGACTTGGATCAGTTGTTTGACTTGGATCAGTTGTTTGACTTGGATCAGTTGTTTGATTTGGATTCGTACCTTCTGAAGGACCATAAAGCAATTCGTCTTTCTTACGTTTCCAATTAACATATTCAAATGAGCTTGGTGCGCCATCTTCACCCGCAAAGAATAACATATTTGAACCTGTTTCCGCAGCAGCTGTCAAAACTGTAGATATAACAAAAGGATTAGAGCAAAAACCTGATACGGCTGCTACTGCACGAGTAGCACGTCCTGCATTAGAAGCTAATCCCACTGCATTTACGTTAAGCGTTTTTCTTGTAAATATATGGCCTAATTCTTTTAAACCTTGTAAACCACTATCTCTAACTCCATATGCATTAAGAGTTCGACCAACACTTCGACCAACAAAATAATCAATAACAGCCGCTGCTGAAGAAACTGCTAATGTTGCAACATATCCATATCCAGCTTGGAACATATCTTCAGAAGTCATACCAAATCTTGAGCTTCCGGCTAATAAACCACTTACAACAGTTGCTGAGCCAGGAAGAACAGCAGTTAAAAGTATAATACCAGCCCAACGACCAGTTTCTTGAAAGAAACTACGAGCTCCATCACTCCATATACTATATTGAGTAAAGTTTTGATAAAGCCAACTTTCTTCAGAATACATCCAACCAACTGAAAGTCCTGTAAGATCAATACTTATTAAATTCTTAATTGCAGCTCCCCACTCTTTATTAAATGGGTTTACAATACATCCTGCAAGCATCAAAACGGCATCAAAAATACCTTCAACAAGTTTTAAAAGACCTGACAATAAAGACACTACAGCATCAACAATAGTAGCTAAAGCACCTCTTAGCCAATTACCAATACGGCAAATTAAATCCCATAGTTGTTCACCAAAGCTCTTATCTTCCGTTTGAGCTGTCATATCCGTGCTAGCTGTTACAGCTACGCCTGTTTCAGATACAACATCAGCACTGATTTGTCCAGATTCATAAGCTTGATTTAAAGCTATTGCTGAATATTCAAAATATTTGTCCTTAATAATTTGCGTATTAGACACTAATTGGACTAACATATTGTATATATATTGACTTCTATCTACAGAATCCCACTTGCCATTTGCCGTTGTAAATCTATTTGGTGATTCTTCACAGCATATTCTTAAATTAGAAAGATTTTCTATAAAATCTTGATATCTTTGAACAACGACTAAAGCACTGCCTTGAGCAGTGGAATCCGTCATATTTGTAAATAGTTGATTTGCATGCTTTAGTTTTTCGGGGTCAACATAAACTTCTGAATAATTACTCATAATCTAAATCCTTTCCAATTATATTAAAAAGCTACTTCTTGAAAGCTTGCACCATTGCCTGGCTTACTAGCTGTTGGCTTGTTGTTTAAATTTTGTGCATTTTGAGCTTCTTCATAATCTTTCCATCTTTTATATTCTGCATTATCATTAGTTACAGCGTTATTGGCAAATTCTATAATGCCATCACGTAATAATGGTAGACTGTCATTAATATTTTTGGCTGTAGAAATAAGTTGATCTAAATTTTCAGGAATACAATTAAGTTCATAGCCATCATCTTCAGAAGCATGAAATGCATCTAAGCCACTATAAATTTTTGCTTCTTCGCACAAGTCAATAAAGTTATCTAAAGCATTTTTCAGTGATGACATATGTCCATCAACCGTACTTTTCAAAGTAGAAACATTGGTATAATTTAAACATTGACCTTGCATTCTTATTGGATAGCTAGAATTCAAATATGTCCTAATTTCTGAAGCATATGTTGAAGGTTGATAAGAATGAACTTTACCATTAAAGCTTGCATTTTGTGCCATAATTATTCCTCTTTTCTATATATTTCCCCAATATATTATAAATAGGGAAAATATTTTTCCCAATTTATAATATATTGCATAATAAATATGCAATATATAATATTTTAAAATTATTGTTGATCGAATGTTGAAGTTTCTTGAGCAGCTAAGTCGATTCTTGATTGTACAGATTTAACATGGTTTACGAAATCGTTAAATGATTCAGCACAATTATCCCAACTAGCTTTAAATTTAGTTGCTGATGCACCTTGCCATACGCTTGAATTATTTAAATTTTGATCCATTTCTTGAACCAAAGTTTTTAAAATAGAATCAATATCATTAGCTAAGCTTTCAACAATTCTTGCTTGAGCAGAAGCTTCATCATATTGTAATCTTAATTGAGTAGCCATTATTAACCTCCTTTATTTTATTTATAAGTTTTTTATTCCATTTTTGAATTGATATCATTAATCATCGCTTCGCCTTCTTCAGCAGTAGCACCAATTTGTGATGACATTTCTCTTAAAATTGTATTAAGTTCTTCAAGAGCTCCTAATTTAGCATCATAAGCAGCCTTAAATGTATCGTATGTAGGTCCACCCCATACAGATGTTAAATTATTAACTAAATTTGTAAGTTCATCAACTTTAGCGATATATCTAGAAGCTAAGTCGCCAACTGATCCACCTAATTCAGAAACTTTATCAGTTGCAATGTTAAATTCTGATACAGACATTCATTTCACCTCCCTCACATTAAAATTAATCTTGATCCATTTAGTATTTTGTTTTCCTTTACCGTTTTGTCGACGTCATAAACAGATCCATTAAAACCATCAACTAATGCTAATTCTTCATTTAAAGGAAAGCATCCCGAAGATATATCATTAATTGCTTTGTTTAATAAGAATATGATTTCAATAGTTTTCTTGTTTACTGGGATAAACACATTATATTGTTCTTCAAGGGCAGGAACTATTACTTCAACATTAACTTTGTTTTTCATTTTTCCTCCCACAATACATCAGTGTCATCACTAGCATCCTCGACGTACTTGAATAAGGTTGGGATGCCTGAGACAATGTTATATCCGAAGTTATTTGGAATATTGCCGGAAATAGCCTTAGAAGTTACATTTAACCTGAATATACTTTGTTCAGCTAGTCCGTTACCAATCCAAATACCCCTCGTACTATTTACAATATCCTTATACCAACTATCATACTCTAATTTCTTAAGGTTGTCAAACCCGTCAATTAAAACATAACATATTTTTGACAATTTCTTGGATGCTTGAATTGTTTGACCTACCAAAGTATCGAAGTTTTCAGCCAAGATTGTTTTGATTTTATTCATACCTGTAATTACAAAGACCATATCACCATAATTATTTAAACTATCAGGGTTATAGTCATTAGATACATATATATCATTTAATTTATCAACAATTCCCTTTAGACTTTCAAATACTTTGCTGAAAGCTGTAGTATATATCTTTGCTTTTGGTATAGCTTTAGAGATTAGTCTTTCAGCATCAATTACATATACTGCCGTATTTTTACTCTTGCAAAGCTCTATTACGAAGTTTTCGACAAAGTCTTTAGTTGCATCGATCTTAGTAGCGCTTACAATAAGTGATAATTGATTTTTTAAATCAACACTTAAGATATTTAAATTATCTTTAGCAATACCAACAGGAACTGAATTAAGACCATCAAACTCGGATGACACATCAGCCCACGTAACAGTTTCAGGGATTGTAGGTATTGGTACAGCTTTAACCTTAGAATTAGATGATATGACAGATATTAAATTTTCAACATAATCATTAATACTATCAGGACTTGCAGGATAAGCGGCTTGGAATTCATATACATCATCTAATTTTACAAGACCTCTTCCCATTATCTTTGATGGTAAAACTTCAGATTTACCAATTATTTGTCGGTAATCAAATTCATCATTCATTTGTAGAGATAGTTTTAAATTAAAGTTTTGTGATACTTTAATTCTAATATTATTTGTAGCACTTACTGTCATTATAAACATAATGCCATATTTAGGCCCTTCTCTAGTAAGTAAAATTAAATCATCAGCAAATTCTGCATAGTTTTCGTTAAATGATTCAAAGCCATTAATGATAACAACAATATTAGGAACTTTCTTTTCTGCTCTTTGATTATAGAAGATAAAACTACCATTGTAGTTAGCAAAAGCATTTTTTCTAATATTAATCTCATTCTTAAGCATATCGATAAGTGTTTTAATCTTATCCTTTTCACTAGAAGAAACTATATTACCTACTTGAGGAGCATTTTCATATACCTTCAAAGCTTCAGTACCAAAGTCAAGAACATAGATGTATACTTCAGATGCCGAATAAGTAGTAATTAATGAGAATATAATGGTAGATACTAAATTTTCTTTACCACTTCCTACAGCTCCATATATAAGAAGGTTTCCTTCGGTTGTTAAAGGAATTGTAAGAAGCCCTTGTCTTTGTTCTTTTGGAGCATCATACTCACCAATAGGAATCTCTAACAAATAAGGTTTCTTTTCATAATGATATTTATATTTTAAATCATCAACATAGATTTCCGCGGGAATAGAATCAAGCCATAATTGTTTAACTTCTATATTTTCTGTTTTACCTAAATTTTGTAGATATCTTAAAATATTGGTTATTTCTTCTCCTTGATGGATACCTCTTAAATTTTGTTTATCATTATCAATAGATTTAGTTCTCTCACCAATATCATTGACAAAAGCTACAGAAGAATCTATCATTTTTTTACGTTTTTCTGCAGGATAATAAGGAGCTCCTGCCCAAGCAGATTGACCTAAAGCAAAGAATTCATTAAAACCTACTTGTAAGAAGAAACGTCCAGTTTCTTTAATATAAGCGGCATCAGGTACTCTTATCATATCGTTACTATCAGATTTATCTTGAACTTTTAGACATACCCTAAATTTAGCATTGGACCAAATTTGGTTATCAACAACACCTGAAGGCTTTTGCGTAGCAAGAATTAAGTGAACTCCTAAAGAACGACCTATACGAGCTGCAGATATTAATTCATCCATAAATTCCGGTTGTTGGCTTTTAAGTTCCGCAAACTCATCAGAGATAATGAATAAATGAGCTACTGGTTCTTGAACTTTACCTTCACGATACAATTTTTGATATTTATATATATCGATTGTACTTTCATTACAAGCATCTCTTGCTTCATTAAAGACTCTTTGTCTTCTTTTAAGTTCACTTTGTAAAGAAGATAAAGATCTATTAATTTCGTTGATATCAAGGTTGGTAATTGTACCTGCTAAGTGAGGAAGTTTATCACCAGTTTCTTTATTTTCAAAAGCTCCTGCAAGTCCACCACCTTTATAGTCGATTAAGACAAATTGTACTTCATTAGGATCATAGTTAACAGCCATAGATAGAATGTAAGTTATAATAAACTCTGATTTACCTGAACCAGTCATACCAGCAATTAGTCCATGAGGTCCATGAACTTTTTCATGTAAGTCTAGTTTAAATAATTCGCCATTTTCATCTACACCAACAGGACATGCAAGTGATGTTGTTGGATCATTTTTTTGCCAACGGTTATAGGCATTTAATTGTTCAACATTACCAGCATCGTACATCTCTAAGAAAGTATAAACACTTGGAAGTTCATACGAAGCTGACATTGTTTCAATAGGGATATTACTTGCCATGTAAATATAAGAATCTATAGTAGTCGCAGTGAAATCAGGGATAAATTCTTGCTTTTTATTAACAAGTTCATTTTCAAAAATACCACCAATGTTAGTATCAATACTTATAAATGATGAACACTCACTAGGTAAAGAGTTTAAAGTATCTGTTAAGAATAATAAAGAAAAGCCTCTAGCCTTTTTATCTTTTAAAATATCTCTTACAATACCAGCTTTCACAGCTAAAGCTACATCGTCAGTAATAATCATATAATGAGTTGCATAAGTTACTTCTTTGTTTTCACTATCGGCTTCAGAATTAACTCTTTCTTGATATAGGTTTTGTAGTTCTGTAGATATTCTTGATATCTCATCCTTACCTACACCATAGAATCTCATAGTTTTATCGCTATTCCAAATATAAGGAATATTTTTAAATTTGTCCCAGCTAGGTTTATTACTTTCATTAGTTAATATAACTATTTTAAGTTCATCATAAGAATGATAAGCCATCATTTGTAATATAAGGCCATCCATATAACGACGTAATAGATTATATTTACCTATTAAAGCGCTTATATATTTTTCTTTAAAAGATAATGTTACAGGAACATCTTCAATTACACTATTGGCGTTAATAACTTTTCTTGCTTCAACTTCAAGATTATCTTCTTGTAATTCAAATTGCTCTTTTTTAAATTGAACATTTATTTTAGGAGCTACATTACCTATTCCAAGTCTTAATTCAAGGAAATCAGGATGAATGATTTTTCTTTCCCAAAGATTTCTCTTTTTATATAGAATAATATCTCCAACGTCTTTTAAAGAAATGTTATTTTCAATTAAAATTCTTTTTTGTCTTGTACATTCATTACGGAGTTCAATTGCCTTTTGTTTAATATATTCACGATATTTTTGTTGTCTTAAAGCTTCCTTTTTTTCTTTTTTACGCTTTTGGTACATCTTGTTAATCGTAGGGAAAACAAGCATTGCCGTAATCATACAAAAAGCCGTTAAAATGGAAGTAAAATTATCTTTAAAAGATTCTTCTCCCATTATAACTTTAATTAAAGCCGTAGCACCAGAAACAGAAGCACTCATACCCATGATAAGCATTGGACCTAAAGTAAGAATCATTGGTGTTGTTTCATCACTTGGAGCTGAAGGTGGTGTATCTATTTGAAGTTCATAAGGTTCTATTAATTCGTTAAATCTCGGAGGCCTTACAAAATAATCATTCTTTTGATACATTTCAATATTTTGATCAGCAATTTTATCAACTTGACTATAATCAAGTTTTTTACTTTTATGTGTGCTAAATTTATTTGTAACATATTTTACTTTTGTTTCAACAGTACCTAAGAGTAAAATATTACCTACAAAAGAAAATGATAAACCTTCGCAAAATACAACATCACCATATTTTAAATAAGTATCTTCGACTAAATAATTATTAACGTAAACGTTAACATCAGGGCTCATATTCTTTAAGTGATATATTGCATTATCTCTTTCAATCAAAATTTGATTGTAATGAACATTAGGATTCTCATAAGATATATAATTAGCTCTTCCTCCTTCTTCCGAAGCAGAATTACCAATCGTAAATGATAAGGCGCTTTGTTCTGTGAACTCTAGGGCAAGCATTTTACTATCATAAGTGGCACCAACAAATACTCGATATTTTTCATTATTTTCTTCATCTAAAAAATGATAGAAGTGATTCTCTTCTATAGGTGTAGATTCAATTACCGAGTTATCTTCAACTATTTTTATTTCATCGTTGCTTTTCATCATCCAGTTGCCATCTACTGCCTCAATATTTATAAGGTTTTCATTATTCTCATTTGTTATCCAGTAATTACCATAAACCCTTTGAGGTAAAGTTAAGCTAACTATCTTCTTTTTGCCAATTAACTTAATTTTCACACTTACACCCTATTCTCTAAAAATTATATCGTATATTTTCTAATAACTCAATAAATAATTATTAAAAAAAGAATTCACTTTTTTATCTTGGAATTCTTTAAGTTCACTTTTATTTATTAATTTAATTATTAAAATCATATATTGATCAATGCATATTCTTACTTATCAATAATTGCGTTTAGCTACTTAGTAATAAAAACATTTAGCCGGAATACCGCCTCCACCACTATAGTGGCCAGTTAACCATTGTATAATTTCTTTTTTCGCTTGAGAATTTTCATTATCTTTTACAGTAACAGTAAATTTATACCAACCACATCCATTGCTATTTACATTAAAAGTGAAAGAATTATCTTTATTTTCTAAACTATAATTAGTAATTTTAGTAAAAGGTCCAGCTTCAGAGGAACCATGCTCAACTAAAAATTCAAAAATATAACTGCCTTTCCCTCCCGTTACTTTTGGAGTTAATGTAAATATACCAGGATTTTGAGAAACATCAATTGATTCAATTATTAGAGGATCTTGATTTTTCTTATCAAAATATAAGTTACATCTATAATTTTGATTTGTAGTTAAAATCATATTATTATTGCTATATGATAAAATATCTCCTATATTTTCGGTATTATTACAATTACTTTTGGTTGTATTAAGTTGATACTGATTTCCATCTGGCCAGGTTTCACTATCCCATTCATCATATTGATTATTGTTACTTTCGTTTTGAACCATTATTGCCATTTCAGAACCTAATTCCGTATCATTACCCTTATTATTAATACTTAATAATACAGTTATAGTTATAAAAATCACAATTAATATAATCGTTACAAATATTCTTTTTTTCATATATCCTCCATGTAAATTGACACTAAATAGTCATCTTGCATACCCTTCATTTTTCCCATTGTCTCAAAAAAAAAAAAAAAAAAAAAAAAGATTTTCCTGTTAAAATCTCGTTTTTCTCTGTCAATTTACGTGAAGTGCAATAAGACCTAATTATTTACAAGTATAATCATTATCTTCATAATATTTTTTAATATTATCGTATGTAAGTGATATACCTTCCATTTCTTCTTCTAAAGTTTCATCATTGATTTCAGATACTATTCTAAATGTATTATTAACATCATCTCTTAAACCATATCCTGTTAAACTGCCGAATTCTATCATACCATTTTGCATACTTGTTATTAACTTAACGTAGTTTTCAGTTGGAATAAATTCAAATACATACATTCTCGCAGGAACATGAAGATACATTCTGAAACGGTCAAAGGCAAAAGTATCTACAATCCGATAGCTTAGGCCATCTGCATCATCATTCTTTTTCACGGTACTTGTACATGTTAAGAATGTTCTAGCCGCTGATTCAGTAACATAGAATATTGATGACACAGTTCCTTTAGTTTCGTCTTTTGTATTTTCAATTTCTAATTCAGTATAATAAGGACCTCCTGGGGTATATAGATTATTTATTATATTATTATCTTTAATAGTATATTTGTAGTCATTATCTCCTTCAATGAACTCAGAAGCAATTAAAACATCGTCTGAAGTTTTATATAAAATATTGGCTGTTATTTCAAAATCATATTTATTTATAATAGTAATCTTACCTGTATATTTAGAACCATCACATACCATAGAATATTCATATGTTCCTACTTTAGAAGTATCTACTTTAGAAGTATCAAGAGTACACCCAGATATATCTATATCTGAAAAGTTACCATAATCAAGAATACTATCAGATAGTTTTGTACCAATATATATTTCTTTGTCAGAAAGAATGAACTTAGGTTTTTCATTTACCTTTTTCTTGCCAAGATTTAGATAAAAATAAACACCAAAAGCTACCAAACCCATGAGTAATAGAATACCAAAAGCAAATACTATTTTCGTTATAAGACTTTTAGTTCTACCCTTTTTATTGTTCGGATCATTGCTATCATTAGTACTACCATTATTAGTTTCTACATCTAAGCTATCAACAATCTCAATAGTTGTGGGATCAATACCTATTTCATCTCTACTTGTTTGAAATCCACCATTCATTTTATCGCCCCTTATGATATTTTAATTATAACTTTTTTAATATTTCATTTCAACATCTTTTATAATTAAGTATTTTGTAACATTCTGATATGTTTTGTCGAAGTCCTTGATTTTCCTTTTTAATTAATATATTGTAGCAAACTGTTACCTGAAAAGTAGCACTACCTGACTTACAAGTACTAATGATGCAGTACTTGTTCAATATTCCCTATGGGGGTTTTGGCAAGAGATTATTAAGAAAGTGAGGCTGTGTTATGAACATAGAAATTGTCTTTCTATTAGTAATTATAATTATGCTTATTGATATGCTTAAAAGTATTATTAATATCATAAAAAAAATGCTAAGCCGTTAGGCTATAGCACCAACATCAGGTAGGTGCTATCCTTAGTAGGGTAACACTTACATTAATATTATATGATATTTATATCTAAAATACAAATATTATTTTAAGATTGTTCATTTTGATAATGATATTCGAATTGATATAAAGTTTTGATTTGGATATTCGAATTAAATAAATAACCCATAT
>CANPXU010000027.1 GCA_947586825.1 uncultured Bacilli bacterium
CTTTGCCTTCACTTTATAACTTTTTGTATTTCCTAATTCGAATATCCATTTCGAATATCCTAGTCAAAATTCACCTATTATTTTAAGATGGCTTTAATTCTTCTTACTCCTGCTGAAGAACTTTCTTCTTTAACAATGACAAACTCACCAAGCTCAGAAGTATTTTTAACATGAGGTCCTCCACATATTTCTTTAGATAAATTACCTATTGTATATACTTTAACAGTTTCCCCATATTTATTTTCAAATGTACCATGGGCGCCTTTAGCTTTAGCTTCTTCATAAGGCATTGTTTCACAAACAACATCAGTATGGCTTTGAATCATTTCATTAACTCTCTTTGTGATTTTTTCTTTTTCTTCATCAGTTAATTTATGATCTAAGTTAAAGTCAAATCTTAATCTTTCAGGAGTTATGTTTGATCCTTTTTGGATAACATCTTTGCCAAACATTTCTTGTAAAGTAGCAAGAAGTAAATGACAGCATGTATGATATTTAGTACTTTCATATGATTGGTCGGCAAGGCCTCCCTTAAAGGAACCAGCATCTAAAGTACGAGATTTGTCTTGATGTTCTTTAAAACTTTCTTCAAAACCTTTAACATCTACCTCAAGGTTATTTTCTTTAGCAAGTTCTACTGTCATTTCTAAAGGAAAGCCAAAAGTATCAAATAGCTTAAAGGCATCTTTACCACTTATAGTATTTCCTTCCATATGTTTAATAGTCTTATAGAAAAGTCTTTCACCATCTTTTAATGTTTTACTAAATTTGTCTTCTTCTTTGACAATCTCATCAATTACAACTTGCTTATTCTTAATAAGTTCAGGATAAGCATTTTCATATGGAGCTATTAAAAAGTCTACTAAAGAAGATAAAGACTCTTTAAAATTAATTTTCTTAGCTTCTCTTACGGCTCTTCTTAATAGTCTTCTTAAAACATAACCTTGTCCTACATTTGATGGCACAATACCATGACTATCTGCAAGAATAAACGTAGCAGTACGCATATGATCAAGTATAATACGATAGCTTCTTGAATTTTCATCATATGATACGTCTGAAAGTTCTTTTAACTTATTTAATGCAGGTTCAAACAAATCGATATCATAAACTGATTTTTCGCCATTTAAAACACAGCATACTCTTTCAAGGCCCATACCAGTATCAACATTGTGATTAGCTAATTTAGTAATCTTACCATTTTCATCACGATGATATTCCATGAAAACATCGTTCCATATTTCTAAGTATTTACCACAGTCACATGATGGATTACATTCAGGAGAGCATTTTTCTTTACCAGTATCATAGAACATTTCTGTATCAGGACCGCATGGACCAATACCACTTCCTAAAATCCAGAAATTATTTTCTTTCGGTAAAAAGAAAATATGGTCTTCTGCTACGCCTTGTTTACGCCAAGCATTAAAGCTTTCTTCATCTTTAGGGAATTCTTCATTACCTGCAAAGCAAGTAAAGTATAGTTTATCTTTAGGTATTCCTAAATATTTTTCACTTGTTAAAAATTCAAAGCTCATAGCGATAGCTTCTTCTTTAAAATAATCTCCTAAAGACCAATTACCTAACATTTCAAAGAAAGTTAAGTGACTAGCATCTCCTACTTCATCAATATCACCAGTTCTAATACATTTTTGAACATCAGTAAGTCTTTTTCCTTCAGGATGTGGTTCTCCAAGTAAATATGGCACTAAAGGATGCATACCAGCCATCGTAAATAATACGGTTGGGTCATTTTCAGGTATTAGAGAAGCTGAAGATATTCTTTTGTGATTATGTTCTTCATAAAAATTTTGATATAGTTCTCTTAATTCTTTAGTTGTTAACTTTCTCATTTTATTTCCTCCAATATTTTAAATATTTTATCTCTTACAGAATTTAAATCATCATTAATAATTGTGTAATCAAAATCGGTATAATTTTCTAAAGCCGTTTCTGTTACATGGGCTTGTTCTGCAACTGTAAGCTTGCTTGTGCCAAATTGGTTGATAATGTAAAAAGCATAAACATCATCAAAAGCATCACGTATTTTTTCTATTTCATTAGGCATTCTTACGTCAGAAACCACAACATTTTGGGCAACTTGATCGTAAAATGACATATCTTTTATCATATCATCTACTAAAAAGTCTGGATCAACATTTCTAAGTTGGTCCCCTATCTTTTGCATTAAAGCACGAGGTTTAGTATTATCTTTACCATCCCAATCGCTCATCTCCATTGCAAAGTTTTTAATATACTTACTGAAGTTAGTTACTATGGTTTCTTCTTTTTTATAAATATAAAACTCTTTAATAAATTTTGCTACTTCACTTTTTCCACTACCTGCTTTACCAGCAATTAAAAATATTCTCATAAACTTTCCTTTCTTTAAAATAAAAAAAGAATAATACCAAGGAGTGCATTTACGCACGGTACCATCCTTTATTTAACTTAATTTTGATAACGGATACTATCCGATTAGTCTGTTAAAAGTAGCATTAAAAACGATATTTTATTATCTTCCACCTAATGATAACTCTCTTTAAAAATATCCTGTTTTTAAATTCTTTTGTCTTCGACTACCTGCTTAATATAGCATAAATTAACTTTTTGTACAAGATGCATTATCTATAATAACGCCACCCTTGTAGGTATTTCCCATATGTCCACTTTGATCTACATTTGCCAAATTATAAAATTTTATATTGACACTTACTTGTTGGGTTGTAGATTGCCCTGCATTAGCACTAATTGATTGTTGAGGATAACTTAATGTACCTGAATTATAATCTGGCACTTGTTGTTCTTGTCCTACACCATTTAAACTATCTCCTGAAATTGAAACAGTAAATTCTTTTTGTTCTCCAGTAGCGCCTTGTGATTTTGTATAATTGCTGCCTGTTGTATCCCAACGCCAAGCAAAGCTATAAGTACATGTTACAGTTTGAGAGCCATCATTTTTTAAAGTAATATTAAGAGTTGATGTATTATTAGCAGCTTCTACATCATAACTAACGCCAAACATATCAGAATCAGAAACATTATAGTTTACAGGATTTCCCCCACTAGTTGATAAAGTATAATCTTCACCCAAAACTATAGTGTAATTACCAACATTTCTATTACTTAAATCACTATTAAAATATCCATAAGATATAGATGCTATTATGGATACTAAAGCAACAGCAATAATAATTAATAAATATAATCTCTTATTACTAGAATTCATAACTTAAATATAACAAAATTATTAAGTAAAATCAATAATATAATAAAAAAGAGACATTATTTTGTCTCTTTAGCTTCATTTCGATCAGTTTCCCTTTGATAATTTAAGCTCATTCCTATAACAAAGAAGAATGCTATTAAGTAAAACCAAATCATAAGCACACATATATTAGTTAGGTTACCATAAAAGGCTGTATAATCCGCGATATTATTGATGTAATATGAATAACATACTGTAGTTACTATCCAAGCTATCGTTGTAAATATAGCCCCATAATTAGTATTTTGTGCCTTTACGCTTCGATCTGGCGCAATAATATACATTATCTTTATCAAGAAAAATAATATTATCCATATAAATGGGCTTTGTAAAGAAGTTACAACTTTTATTAATGTACTTGTTACACCAGATGCTAAATGAGCATTTTGAACCATTGTTATTAACAAGTTACCAAAAACAGGGAAAAGCAAGATAAATAATAGCAAAATAGTAAATATAACAGACATTGATATAGCTTTAATTCTACGAATAAACCAGTTGCCATTTTCAATACCATATATTGCATTTGACGTTACAATAATAGAGTTCATACCATTACTTGATATGTAATAACAAACTATTAAAACGATAGTTAACTTTAATCCTGCCTGAGGAAGCGTACTACCACCGAGGATAAGACTAGCAATCGTTGGTGAAAAAGCCTTTTCCAAAAAATTTGTTATTACATCAGTAGACAAGTTTAAGATAGAAGCTCCATAAGAAATAAGTGTTAATGTTGGGATAATAGATAAAACAAAGAAGAAAGCAAGTTCACCAGGAAGTAAAGCCATATCTGGTCTTTTTAAAACTTTTTTAATTCGTTTAAAGAAGCTTTTAAACTCTTTATTCACTTTCTTTGCTTTCATTAGCATCCTTTTGTTCTTTTAAAGATTTAGTAGCTTCATTTAACGCATCTTCAATGCTTTTTAGATCATCCATAATTATAGAATAACCAAATTCAGCACCATAATCATATGGTAATTTTTTGAATTCTTTATTTAATTTATGAATATAATTAGTTATTTGTTTTTGGGAATAGCCTACTAAATAAACAACAAACTCATTACCATCAGTTCTTATAATATCTGAATTATCAAGTTGTGTTTTAATTAAGGCATTAGCAGCGCCTTGAATTTGTCTATCTCCTTCTTCATAGCCTTGAATATCATTTATCTCTTGTAATCTATTTAAATCCATTACAAGGATTGCTTGAGGATATATGGTATTATTATTCCATTTATCAATATTTTCATTTAAATAGTTACGATTTTTTAACATCGTAAGTTGATCAATAAATTTAAGTTTATCTTCTTTCTTAATCTTTTTAGCAATACTTATCTTTCTTGTCTTTTTAATAACAATAATAAAGACAATAGCTAGAATGATTAAAAGAATAAAGATATATTTAGCTAATGAGGCAATTAAAGTTCCTGATGATATAACCTTTTCATGTTCATATAATCCATCATAAAGTTCTTTATTAGGATCCATTAAACTTATATATTTATTAAAAAGTTTATATGTTCCTTCAGTTTTAGCAAATTTAAAAGTATAAGTTAAACTTATTGTATCTTTATATCTTTCAGAGTAATTATCCAAACCATGATTACGATAATAAGAAAATGTATTACTATCAATAAAGATAATAACATCTTCTTTATTAAAGTCTTTCAAATCATCATTGGTTTCATAAGTTTCAATATTTATGCCATTTAATCCTTTAAGATAATTATATAAAGTTGTATTTTTTTGAACATATACTGTTTTACCAATAAGGGAATTAATTGAATTAATAACGATATTATTCTTATTATTAGCTATAACACTATAACTAACATTAATGCCTGTTGTCGTTGGTGTAAAATCTGATGAAGCATCATAGTAATTAAAGAAGAAATCTATTTTATTATTACCAATGGCTTTATTTAACTTAGTAATATTCTTATATTCTTTATAGTCAATTTCGATATCGGCAAATTCTGCAAAGTTCTTTAGATATCTTGCCGTAATACCACCATAGTTACCAGCAGCTGAAGCTTCATACGGAGAGTTATCAATATAACCATAGTTATATGTTGTACTACGCATTTTATCTATTTCAGTTTCCGTTATCCCCATTTTATCAACAATTTCATTAAAAAGATTAATATTATATCTAGTAGTAATATTTTCTTTCCATGTTTCATAATACTTTCTTAATATACTAGAAAAATTATTTCCCTCAGTCCATGACAAAGTGTAATAAACATTTATATCACTAAAATGGTAAATAACATTATAATTATTTTCAAGAATCTCAGATAAATAAGCATGAAGAGGAACCATAGCATATTTGGTTTCTTTCATCTCTTCAAATAATTTTTCTGTATCTTCTTGAGGTTTTAAATTAACTTTAGTAGTATCAACAAAATTTTTAACATAATCTAAATCACTAGATAAAACATTTATTTCTTTGCCCTCGAGATCCGTAGCATTATGAAGTATCTCATTTTCACTACTAATCAAGACAAAATGATCAGTAAAAAATAAAGCATCATTATCTGTTAAACTTGTTTTAGCTCCTAAAGTCACTCCTGCGGCAGTAGTCGAAGTATTATAGGCTACAATATTAAGTTTTAAAGCATACTTTTCTTCAAAATCTTTTAAAAAATCATAGAAAATTCCCTTGGCATTATAACCTATTGCAGGAACATTATTAATAACATTTACGTTTAATACTTGGCTAGTAGATGATGCTGTATCAATCCACTTACGTTCATCAACGGTTAGATGATTCGGTCTTTTAAAAAAGTAAATAGCTCCTAAAGAAGCTAGAGCGAATATGAAAACTACTACGAAAGCAATTATAAAACCTTTTTTCTTTTTCATTAATTTTCTCCATCACTTTTTTTAACGGTTTTATTATTAGTCCAAGACATATGATCAACATTTAAGTTCTTAGCACCAATTGCGATAAACCGTAATTTTTGATTTTCAGGTTTTTCTAAAGCTTCATTATATTCTTCTTCAGTTATCTCAGCATCATCAAATTGTTTCTTTAAGGCTTTAACATTGTCTTCATAATCAGGATTTGGACTTTCAACTATAATATTAAATTCATAAAATCCTAGATATTTTTCTTCAAATAAATCTAATGATTTAGAACCTACTTCTTTAGCATATTCAAATTGAGCTTCATCATCAAAATTAAGAGTTATATAAATTACCCTACTTTTATCATTAACACTAATAGAGGCTTTTGTAACGTGCTCATTATTTAGCATATCTTCTTTAAATTTATCTTGAACCTTTTTAGATATCTTATATTTATCCATATCAACAAGTCTTGGGTCAGTACCCGTAGGTCTCATAAAAGATAGAGCTACGACAATAATTGCAATAAAACAAAGAAGTAAAATACCTAATAATAAAACCAAAACCCGATTATTTTTCCATAGTTTTTTCATTAACTTCGCTCCCTTTGGCTATTTAATTATACTATATAATTTATATTAATTCAAATTGATAATTATTTATTTAAAATCCGGCCTTTTCGATAATTACAATTGTTAATAAACTTTTATACTAAATAAAAACAGAAGGATGTTCCTTCCATTTTATTTTATATTCATTATACTTTTGATTTTATCTTCATCCCAAATCATGATATTTAATTCTAAGGCTTTTTGATATTTACTGCCTGGATCTTTGCCAACGATTACAACGTCCGTATTTTTGGATACAGAGCTTGAGGCACTTCCCCCATTTTGCTCAATAAACTCTGTTATTTCATCTCTTGATAAGCCTTCGATAGCTCCCGTTAAAACGAACTTTTTACCTGTTATAAGTTCGTTATTAACACTACCGGTTCCTGATGAGATATACTTCATATTAAGGCCTAAATCCTTGAGCTTAGCAATTAAATCTTTATTGTTTTTAAAAAATTCCGTTATATTTAAAGCTAGTATGTCTCCTATATCCTTGATTGCTGTTAACTCTTCAATAGTAGCATACATAAGTTTATCAATATTTTGATATTCTTTAGCAAGTAATTTAGCATTTTTAAGTCCTATTCCTGGGATTCCTAAGCCAAAAAGTAGTCTTTCTAAACTATTTTTCTTACTATTTTCAACACTTTGCAGAATATTATTGACGCTTTTTTCGCCATAACCTTCCATATTCTTTATTTCGTCTTTATATTTATCTAAATGGTAGAAGTCTTCGAAAGTAGTTAAAAATCCTTCATTATATAAATCTTCAATAATCTTTTCACCAAGGCCATCAATATTCATAGCATCACGAGATGCAAAATGAATTAAGCCATTGATGTTACGAGCAGGACAGTCTTCATTAGGGCAAAAATAATCAATTAGCCCTTCTTTTTTAATAAGACTTGCGCCACATATTGGACATTTATCAATCATAACAAGTTCTGTTTCCGTGCCATCTCGTCTTTCATCTAAAGGTCTTATAACTTCAGGAATAACATCTCCTGCTTTATGAATGGCTACAGTATCCCCGATTCTTAGATCAAGTTCCCGAATATTTTCTTCATTATGAAGAGTTGCTCTGGATATTTTAGAGCCCATGACGATAACTGGTTCTAAGACAGCATTCGGAGTTATTTGTCCGGTTCTTCCTACGGTAAAGATTATATCCTTGAGTTTGGTATATACTTCTTCAGCCGGGAATTTATAGGCTATAGCCCATTTAGGATACTTAGCAGTAAACCCAAGCTTTTGTTGATATTCAAGTTCATTTACTTTGATAACAATACCATCGATATCATATGGAAGCTCTGGTCTTTTAGCGGCCATGCCATCAATAAAAGCAATGATTTCTTCTTTAGACTTAACAAGTTTATTTAATGGTGAAACTTTAAGACCTAAAGAACGCATAAACTCTAAAGCTTCATAATGAGTCTTTAAGCCATAATCTTCAGGGTCTGGTAAGTGATATATAAAGGCATCAAGACCTCTTTGGGCTGCAACCTTGGGATCAAGTTGTCTTACGGATCCTGCCGCGGCATTACGACAATTTTGTAGTAAAGGTTCTCCTCTTTTTTTACGAAGTTCATTTAACTTTTCTAAAGACTTTTTAGGCATTATAATTTCGCCACGTACTTCGATATCAATAGGTCTTTTAAGTCTTAAAGGAATACTTTTAATTGTCTTAACATTATGAGTAATATCTTCGCCTGTTACCCCATCGCCTCTTGTAGCGGCACTAATTAAAACACCCTTTTTATACACCAAAGAAACACCAAGGCCGTCGAACTTTTGCTCACAGACATAACTTGGTGATAAATGAGTTTCTTCAATTTTCGTGACAAAGTCTTCGATTTCCTCTTCGTTAAACACATCCGGTAAAGAAAGCATGGGCTTTTCATGACGAATTTTAGCAAATTTATCAATGGCCATACCTCCTACATGGCTGGTAGGTGAATGCTCAGACTTAAGCTCGGGATATTTTTCTTCAATATCAATTAGTTCTCTTAAATATTTATCATACTCTTGATCAGTAATGGTCGGATTATCTAAAACATAATAAGCATAATTGGCATCCTCTAAAATTTTAGTTAGTTCTTCAACTCTTTCTTTCATATTAGCTCCAAAGATTGTTAGGATATTCTCCTTTTTCTATAAACTCTAATATTCTACTTTTAAGCTCTGGTAAATCCTCTTTATAAGTAACACCAAGCCATGTTGAATCAGTAGTCTCTACCTTTACTTTAAAAACATTTTCTTTAATCCCTTTTTGCAATATACCTGTTAAAAGAATTTCATCAGTTAGCCCTATATTACCGTGAATAAATTCATCAAATTCTTTTTCCAAATAAGTAAAGAAACTATATTTAAAGCCAAACAAATTAACAGAAACAGGTTGATTTTCTTCAATTTCAAATGTTTTTGCTCCATCAAGACTACGAGCTATATATTTACCATCTTCATAAGTTATCTCACTTTCAATATTATTTACCATATAGCCATTTTCACTTATTGAGATACCTCTTTTTACTTTCCCATTTTTTGAGGCTGTTACGATAAACGGATAATTAACACTTATATGTTCTCTATCATCATGATTATTTTTTAAATAATCAGCGATACACTTAATGCCATTTGCACCATAAAAGTCATCGGCATTTATAACCGCAAAAGGACCATCAATTTTATCTTTAGCACAAAGCAGTGCATGACCTGTGCCAAGCATCTTTACTCTATCTTTCGGAATCCTAACATCACTTGGCACTTCGGTAAGCTCTTGAAAAGCAAAAGCTACTTCAATTTTATCTTTAAATTTAGATACAATATGCTCTTCAAAATAATCTAAATGCTCTTTTCGAATAATAAATACGACTTTATTAAAGCCTGCTTTTATAGCATCATAAACAGAGTAATCAGCGATAATTTCGCCACTTGGACCTACCGGTTCAATTTGCTTTAAGCCACCAAATCTACTGCCCATACCCGCAGCCATAATTACTAAAGTTAAATTCATTTCATTCACCTATACTTTCTTTATACCTTTATAATTTTTTAATAATTTCTTAGTACCAATCTTATAACTAAAGGCAATTGTTACAAACCTATCATCTACATCTGTTACAATGCCTTTACCAAAGGTAATATGACTTACTAAATCACCCTTACGATATTCTTCCGAAGAAGTGCCTTCATCATCATATAATAATGCTTTATTAACCTTTTTAACTTCTTCTTTTTGATCAACATCAATTATTTCTTTTCTAATTTCACTTATAAATCTACTTGGTGGATTCATAGTAGTCTTACCATAAAGCATTCTTCGTTCAGCATTTAAAAGATAAAGTCTTTCTTTGGCTCTGGTAATAGCTACATACATAAGTCTTCGCTCTTCTTCAAGCTCAGCTTCTTCATATAAGCTATTAGCATGAGGTAAAATGCTTTCTTCAAGTCCTATAATGAATACGACTTTAAACTCTAGACCTTTAGCACTATGAATAGTCATAAGAGTTACGGCATCCCCATCTTTAGTATACTCTGAAGCATCGGCAACTAAACTAATTTCATCTAAGAAATCATTAATATTAACCGAACCCGTAACTTTTTCAAAGTTCTCCGTAACAGATTTAAATTCCATTAAGTTTTCCAGTCTTAATGAACTTTCTAAAGTATTTTCTTTTTCAAGTAACTCTTTAATTTTCGTTTTTTCTAAGATGGTATCAATAAGCTCGGTTAAAGACTCGTTCTTACTATCATTTTCAAGTTCTAAAATTAAATCTTTAAATTCTTTTTCTTTGCCTGATTCAATAGCCTCGAACATTGATATATTTTCAATATCTGCAACTTTAGCAATATTCTCAATGGTCTTATCACCAATTTTTCTTTTAGGTTCATTTATAACTCTAAGAAGCGATACATCATCATCGTGATTAGCTATTAATTTTAAATAAGCTATTAAATCTTTAATTTCTTTTCTTTTATAGAAATAGTAACTACCAAATACTTTATAAGGGATATTTTCTTTAACCATTTTATCTTCCATGGCTCTTGATTGAGCATTGGTTCGATAAAAAACAGCCATATCTTTTCTTTGATACCCTTCGCTTAATAGATTTTTTATTTCATCCACTACTCTTGTGGTTTCCATATCGTCATTATAAGCTCTAATGTATTTAATATTTACGCCTTTACCAAGATCACTATATAAATCTAAATCTTTTCTTTGACGATTATTTTTAATAACATCATTGGCAGCATCTAGAATTACTTGAGTACTACGATAATTCTTAGGTAATGTTACAACCTTACAATCAGGATAGTCTTTTTCAAAATTTAAGATATTTTGGAAATTAGCTCCCCTGAATGCATAAATAGATTGTGATGGATCACCAACTACAAATAAATTACGATATTTACTAGCAAGTAGTTTGACAAGCTTATATTGTACTTCATTAGTATCTTGATACTCATCTATTAAAATATACTGATAACGTTCTTGATATTTCTCTAATATTTCCGGATTATCTCTAAAAAGTTCTACCGGTTTTTTTAGTAAATCATCAAAATCAACAGTATTATTTCTTTTTAATATCTTTTCATAATCATAGTACACTTTCACAGCCATTTGTTCAGGTTCTGTTAAAAAGAAACGATCAATCTCTGATTCTGATAACATATTATTTTTGATAAATGATATTTTATTTCTTATAAAGGCCGGACTATATTCCTTAGGATCTAATCCTTTATCTTTTAAAATCTTTTTAATTATCGAATTAACATCTTCGGTATCTATTATCGTAAAGTTACGAGTCATACCTAAAGCTTCCAAGTTTTCTTTTATAACTCTTAACCCAAAAGAGTGAAAAGTTCCTACGAAAGCATAATGAGCTCCGATTAGATTTTCAACTCTTTGTCTCATTTCGGTAGCAGCTTTATTCGTAAAAGTTATGGCCAAAATATTACTGGATTTAACACCTCCGGCAATTAAATTAGCTATTCTTGTCGTAAGTACTTTAGTTTTACCAGAACCAGCACCCGCGATTACTAGACAAGGCCCTTCTTCGTGCGTTGCGGCCTCATATTGTTCTTTATTTAAGCTATCTAAAAAGTTCATATTACCTCCAGCATTTTAGTTATCTTTATTATACCAAATATACTTTATAAGCAAAAGGTAATTGACAAGTTCAAAAGTAAAAAAAGTAATACTTTCTAAAAAGAAAAAATGGCCAACCTTAGGTTAGCCATTTTACTTCAAATATTAAATAATTTTAAATGGTTTAAGTTTACTACCATTATATATTTGCTCATCTTTAATTTTGACATCTGAATTTAAATAAAATACAGGTCGAATTCCATAGATGAACGAGCGTACCCCATTACGGCCAATTGCTCCATTATCCCAACCAGTATATATAGCAAGGCCAGAACCAGCTAGTTCTCTTGAGATTGTCCATTCTAATACTGCATTATATAACCAGTTATTTTGTCTATTAGCATCACTGTTATAACACATATCATTTACACACGAACTCATTTTTTTATTCCAATTTTGCTTAGCACTCGCAAACCCATAATCATAAACATACATTAAGCCTATTTTGGCAGCTGCTTGCACACTCTTTCCGGTACCACTCATCTCCGTTTTATAAGTCTCAGATGGAGTAGTGAATAGTCCATTTTCCCCGGTATGATAATAGCCACCGCCTACATTCCATTTTACTTTTGCTATTTTTTCATTCCATTCACTTCCTAAAGTTTCATTCAAAAAATAGCCATTAAGAGCATTATATAATGAGCCATTTTCCCAAATAGTGCTTCCATTGCTATTCCAATGAAATCCATCATTTGGCAATGAATCTACTCTTTTCATGTCAACATAATCCGCATTTTTATTAGGCACTCCATTGCTTTCTATTCCTAATTCATCTTCCGTTATATATTCTGATTTTATAACTTTTACAAGAGATGTTTGCGTACCATCTTCAAGTTCTACTGGCACTAACCCAATTATTCTATAGCGATTTGCAATAGGACATTCTTCTGACTTTCCTGTATTATATTGTTCACTTCCCATACCAAAACAAATATAATTATCTGGTTCATTGCCAGAAAATCTATAACCATTATCATTTGCCCCATTTGTAAGCGAGGAATTGTGAAGATATAAATATCCATTCCCTGATGCAACTTCGTTACTATTATTAAGCAAGTTTTTAAAGAATTTTTCTTGTTCTGGCACTTTAAAAAAATATAAAGTGCATTTCTCTGCTATCTCACTATTAATTTCTACACTATGATTTTCATTATTCCACTTTAATTCTGATGGACTTGTTTTACCATTACATTTGCTATTTTCAACATCTAATTCATAATCCTGATACTCTTCACTTAGCCAATCATCGCTACTTCCTGTTATGTTTCCCTTGTCGGTCTCAAAAATAAAAGTTAGATTTTGATCATTTATGCTAATATTTTTCAATGACTTATCTTTTTCTTTTTTTATACTCACGATACAAATTATTATGGACAAAATAAAAATTAAAGTAATTGTTATAGTTATTTTTTTCTTCATAGATCCTCCATGTAAATTGACAAGGATTAGTCATTTTTATACCCTTCATTTTTCCCATTGTCTCAAAAAAAAAAACAAGATTTTGTTTTTAAAATCTCGTTTCTCTCTGTCAATTTACGTGAAGCTGATTATAAGTATAATTAACCAACTAATGTTATTTTTGCATAGCCATTGCCTGTATGGCCAATTTCTGTTTCGCCTGTTGGAGACGGCATTTCAGCATTTCCAGCAATCATATTAGTACTAGTGAATATTTTATTGCTGTAATGATATGAACAAGTAATATCAGTTTTAGCAGATTCTTCAGTACACTCATCTTTAGGTTGAATACTATTCTCTGTTGATTCTTGTTTGATTGCTACACATCCTAAATATCCAGATATATAGGAAGAGCCACCTCCACCGCCACCCCACGCATGGCCTGGGTGATTTCCGTGTCCGCCACCATAGTATCCTCCACCACCACCGGATGCCATTGGAAATTGGTATTGATCACCTTCTCGCATATTGGTTGAATATCCACCTTTACCAAAAGAACCTGACATTTCAGGAGTTTCTTCTGGATCTATAGGAGGTTGAAATTTTGATCCTGGTTTTCCACCACTAACTTGGGTGGCACCATGACCACTATATTCAAAATACCCTTGCATAAGCCAATGAGCGTCAAAGCCGTGCAATGTACCTGCATCACCTCTTCGGTTAGAGGAATCTTCATTATATTCTGTATTTGAAACTCCACCACCGCCACCTGCAGCAACCATAATTCTCGATTTTAATGAATCAAATGAGTCCCAATTACCATTAATTAATCTTATATCCGTAGCTCCTCCCCCTGTAGCTTCACCACCTCCGCCGCCATTAAAAGTAAAGCGTTGCATTCTGTCAGAAGGGTTATTTCCACCGACATAGATATAAACTTTCTCTCCTTTAGATAATACAATATTTCCTGTTGTGTAAGCTCCTTTTCCTTCCGTAGCTACATGTCCATATAAGCCACTTGCTCCCCATAATTCTATCTTATATGTTCCAGTTACAGGAGCGATAAATTCTTGAGGCGCACCAGTGTATGAAAAGTTTCTTTGTTTCTTAGTAAAATATAAAGTACATTTTGAACTATTCTTTGTAGTAAATAAAACTGAATGAGATAGATTATCCCAACCAATACTATCATCTATAATAGTGCAATCACTTTTAAGGGCATCAACAGCGTATTCTTCCCCAGGCCACATACCATTTTCACCGGTATATAATTGATATTTACCTTGTTCATTTTCAATCATAATAGCTATCCCATTATTGTTGATGTTTGCTTTAACTTGTTTATTAGATTTTATATTTAGACATATAATAAGTACTACTAATAAAATAAATATTAAAAAGCTTATAATTACTATTTTCTTTCTCATAGGCTCTCCTTTGTAAATTGACAATTGCTAGTCATTTTTCTATCCTTGACTTTCCTCATTGTCTCAAAAAAAAAAAAAAAAAAAACAAGATTTTGCTTTTAAAATCTTGTTTTGCTCTGTCAATTTACGTGAAGTATATTATAAAAAATCATAGTTACAAATCATATTATTTTTGTTCTTTATAATATCATCTTTATTTTTTTTGATTAACTCGCTTTTATTTTCGCCTGTTATATTTTTATAATCGTTATCATTTACTAAAGATAAATCTATATCAATAATGTATGAGTACATACAAGTATCTAAAGAATTACCCATTGCACTTACGCCATTGTAACGATTATATTTAATTATGTTATCACTTATTTCTTGAATGTTGTCAGGAGCATAAGTTTGACTTCTTTGATAATGGTAAATAGCATTTTCCTTAAAGTAATATTTTTCTACTAAAGTATTGTTAGCAGTTTCCTTTTTGCAATTTAATATACCATAGCCAGTTACATTATTTTTTACATAATCATTAATAGTTTGATAATCATCATCCGTTAAATTTGCTGCTTTACCGTCAACACTTACTTTACCATCTTTAAAAAGGATATTTAAATTATTCTTATTATCTTCATTTTTTAATAGTATCGTATAGTAAAAATGATCATTTTCTTGTGCCGAATTATATACTTCATCTGTAATTGTAAAATTCTTAAATATATTAGTAATATTTTCTATTTCATCTTTTTTATTAATGCTCTTACTTGACTTAAAAACACTACTACTATCATATGGAGCATGAATAAGAATATCTATTTGTTCTGTTGTAGCAAGCTTTTCTTCATAAGATTTATCTTTTAACTTTTTAGGTAGTGGCCTTGCAAACAAAACAAATACTAAAATAATAGATAAAAGTACTACAATTGTTATAATTAAATTTTTAATGCGTCTATTCATAATTAAGATTATATCATACTTTATCAAATAATATTACCACATTAAAAAACCTCTTCGTCAGAGGTTTTAAACTAACAAACACAATCTACGTAACAATCATTTAAACATCTTATTGCACATAGACAACCGCAATCCATTGTGAAGAATGAGTTAGTAGATACGTATGGATTTAATGAAGATGTATCAGTATTTTCTTCAAGAACTCTAAATGTACAACAATTGCCTTCAATTTTCTCTACTCTGAATACTGTAGAGCAGTTTGTTCCTGAAGGTTGTCCTTCACAGTTAGTTTGAACATCTTTAGATGTAGGCATACTCCAAGGAACACCATTACCACCACAAGTATAAAGCATTACAGGTCTTGTGTTGCAGATTAGACAGCTAGGTCCACCACCAAGCATAGGTCTATCGCAAGAATCTAAGCAATTATCTGGACAAGCATTTTCTTGAAGCACTAGGATAACTGATAAAATTTCATTAATGCAGTTTCCGGATCCGTTCGTGTTATTGTTCATTTAATTCACCCTTTCTTTGTGCTTTCAATATAATTTATGATACTTATCCCCAAATGTGCTACAATTTTTTAGGATTATGTAGTATAATGATGTTAGGTGATTAAAAAATGGAATGGGAGCAAATAATTACTTATGTAATAATTGCTGTAGCCCTATTGATAATTACGCTTGTAGTAGTTAAGCTTAATAAAAAAGATTTTAATATTGAAGCTAACAAGCTAGTTACCTATTTGGGTGGTAAAGATAATATTATTAATGCCGAATGTAATATGAGCAGGTTTAAAGTCATTTTAAAAGATGTTTCAATAGTAGATAAAGAAGGTATTCAAAAACTGGGTGCCAAAGGAATTGTTGAAATTGATAACCAGCTCAAAATTATATTTGGTAAAGATGCTGTAATGCTTAAAAAGTACATTAGTCAAATTATCTAATGTACTTTTTTATTTATTTTTAAGTAAGTTATTTTGTTCTTTTTCTAGTTTTTTAAGACTCTTTTCTGGTTTAGGTATTTTTATCGTTTTGGCGGCTCCGACAAAATGATAATTAATGGTGTTATTACATAGTTTGCAAGCATTCATCGCTTTCTGTTTTTATATTCTCTCTTTTTAATTTAGCCTCCGTTTGTGTAATTCTAAACAAATTAATCGCTAATTCTTCAAGTCCCATATTATCTAAAATATCTTCTCTATATCTTAACTTTTTTCTTTTAGCTAAATCATTAGCGGTCTCACCAATATATAAACCTTTATATCCCGAATTATGAAATTTATCAAAATTTTTTACTCCGGCATTTTTAGCAGCTCTATTAAGTGAGTAATTACCTTTTTTGATTGAATTTCTTTGGCATAATCTTTTTTCATCTTCAGAAAGGGTTTCATATTCTAATTCATTTAGTTCTTGCTTTCTTGTTTGAATAGCAAAATATGTTTGACCTAAGGCAGCAACTTTTTGCTTGAATCAGCATTTTGTTATATTAAAATTCTTTTGAAATAGCCTCTGCTTTTACGATTTTGGCAGCTCCGACAAAATCGTAATTTATACCATTTTTACTGACCTTCTTTTTTTAA
>CANPXU010000028.1 GCA_947586825.1 uncultured Bacilli bacterium
CCCATTTTATCAAAAAAAAAAAAAAAAAAACAAGATTTTGGGTTTAAAATCTCGCCTTTCTCTGTCAATTTACGTGAAGTCACCTATAATAAATTTTCTATAAACTTTTTACTATGTAAATATAGACCTGTAAAAGAATCATAGTAATCAGTAATGAATTTATTAATTATTTTCTTATATTTATCCTCAACATTTATTTTACTAATGCTAGCAATATCGACATAATAATACATCCGTAAAAGCTGTATTACTTTCTTGTCTAAAATAAGCTCTCCTTGATAACAATTTTTACAAATCAGCCCCCCATAAGAAGCATCAATTGTTACAATTTCGGTTTTATTGCCACATCTAATACACTCATCTAAATTAAGTCCAACACCCAAAAGAGGAAGACATTTAAGTTCTAAAACATTAGTAATAATCAAAGGATCTAATCCTTCCTCAATCTTAATAAAGCTTTGCAATAAATCGTCTAGAACATTTTCTTCTGACTCTCTTACAACTTGAGATACTAATTCACATAGATATGTAGCATAGCTAATTTTTGTCAAATCGCTATGGATTTCTTTCCACATGTTCTTGACGTCAACACTTTTTAAGGTTGAAAGTTTACCATCTTTATAATAAATTGAAAAGACGCCATATGTTAAAATTTGAGTTGATGCTCTAAGGGAAGATTTCATACTTTTAGCCCCTTTACACATAATGCCAATTAGGCCTTTTTCTCTTGTCAAAACATTTATAATTTTACTGCTTTCACCATATGGTGATTCGCTTAATATTATTCCCTCGACTTCTATTAACATAATGCATATCTCCGATAATATTATAACATGCCTTTTTAAAACAATTTAAAATATTTATAATAATTTTCTGTCATAATTAATCCACTTATAATAATTTTGTTATTAACTATTTCATTGATCTTACTTACGTAACCCTCAGGCACTACTTTACCATCTTTGGAAACAAATTTATTTTCTGCTGAAAAATAAGTTCCATAATCACTAACCCATGAGCCATTACCAAATATAACTAATCCTGGCGAAGTACTTAAAATATCTTTACCAACGATAAGTCTAGAATCATAATCTAAACCAAATACATTATAAATTGTAGGTAAAACATCTATTTGACTACCTACTTTATCAATTTTAATAGTACTCATATTACTATTCCATAAAATAAAATTACTATGATCTATTTCTACTTCAAAATCTTTGGAACTTTTAGTAATACTATTAATATCTTCTTTTGGTAGCAAGTATGGATAATGATCTCCTACCAAAGCGATGACAGTATCATCAAGTTTGCCGCTTTCTTCTAGCCTTTGGATTAATAATTCTAATGCTCGATCTAGTTCAATTTGGCTAGCTATATAAGCCTTGGCATTTTCAGTATAATTTAAATCAGCAACTAAGTCTCTATTTTTTAAACTTATTTCACTGCCATCCCATGTATATCCGCCATGACCACTTACCGTAACATAGTAAGTAAAAAATGGTTTATCACTATTAATATAATCATTAACTGTCGAATCAATAAGTTCAATGTCACTTTCGGGCCAAGAATTACAGTTAATTCTTTTTTCTAGTCCATTACCACAACCTAAATAATTGGTAAAGCCTAAAGATGCTAAATAAATATTACGATTTTGAAATGTATAGGTATGATTATGATAAGCAAAGGTATTATAGCCAGATTTTTTAAACATATTAGCAATACCAAAAGGATAACTATTTTCCCCACTTTTCCATGGTGCTAAAAAGCCTGCAGAAGCCACTAAACCAGTAAGCTCTTGAAACTCTCCACCTATGGTACTACTAATTGTCGGTGTATAAAAATTAGAGAAAACAAAGCCACTATTAACTAGCTTATATAAAGTTGGAGTTAGATTTTTATCAACAGCCATTTCATTAAAACTTTCGGCCATAAATAAAATCAAATTTTTTCCCTCAAACATATCAGTATATTTATTTTTCATTGTGCCTGAATTGTTTTTGAAATACTCATGCATTTTTTTAATAGTTCCTGTACTTTCATTTATTAATTTATCAAAATCAATATCAAGAATATTATAATCATATTCTTCAGGAATCTCTTCACCAGCCTCAATAGATTCATTTTCATTGTCTAAAATTGTGAAATCAACTTTCGTATTATAACCATCAATATATCTTGCCAAATCAATAAACATAGTATGAGCTACTCCAAGTCTTTTTAAACTCAATTCATTATTATGAACATTATAAAATAAATTATAAGCAGAATAATCATCATTTTTATTAATGTTCAAGCTAAGTAAAAAAAGGCCATAAGCTCCTAAGGATAAGGGAATGAAAGCTAAAATTTTGGGTAAAGGTATTTGCCTTGTTTTAATTCTTCTACTAAATATAGCCACAAAGATAACCGGAACTAGAATGATTAATATGTAGATAGAATTATTAAATATCAGTTTTAAAGAATCTTTTGAAAAATTCACAATCTGATCAAAAGCTCCTAAAAGAGAAAAATCAAAGTAAAAATTAAAAATATTATTCATAACAATTTGAACAATATAGAATAATGAAATTATAAAAATGATTAAACACATTAATATTTTGTTTATTTTATCCGAAAATAAAGACGTTACGAATTTACAAACAAGCGCCATAGCAATAATAAATAAAAAGTTATTTATTAAGTTCCAAGACCATAAGCATCCAGCAGTTATTTTAAATATAACCTCAAAATAAGTAAAAATTAATATATAAATTATTAATGAATTTATCCTCCCGGGATACTCTTTTATTTTCATATAAACCACTACTATTAAAATTATAGCATAAAAAAAGAAAGATTACTCTTCTTCATCTTTCTTCTTATATTCTAAATAATCTTCTATTTTTCCGCTTTCTTTAAATTTATCCCAAGCTTCCTTTTTATTCATATCATTTATCCTTTCAATATAATTATGTGAAAGGATAATAAATTTTATTCATTATTTACATAACCAAATTCTAATAAATACTTTTCTTTATCTTTCCAATTCTTGACAGTTTTAACATAAAGTTCAAGATAAACTTTTTTATTTACCATTTTCTCTATCTCTTCACGAGCAAGAATACCTACCTTTTTAAGACGATTGCCATTTTTGCCAATAACAATTTTCTTAATAGAGTCTCTATCAACAATAATATCTACGAGGATATTAACTATGTCTTTTTTTTCTTCATATCCTGTACAATTGCATGCTATAGAATGTGGAACTTCATCAATTGTGTCATTTAATAATTTTTCTCTTACAATTTCCGCTACCATAAAGCTCATGGAATTCGTAGTTATATAATCATCATCAAAATATTTAACATCATCTTTTAAATATTTTTTAATAACTCCTAAAAGCCTATCCGTATTATCACTTGTTTGTGCAGATACAGGAACTATATCGGAAAATGGATATAAATCTTTATAATCAAGAATGGTTTTCATTATCATTTCTTCCGACATTTGATCTATTTTATTGATTACCAAAACAACTGGAGTTTCAACTTTTTTAAGCATTTCTATTATATATCGATCTCCAGGGCCTATGCCTCTTTTACCATCTACCACAAATAGTACACAATCTACATCTCTAATTTGCTCTAAAGATTGCTTATTTAAAGCTCTACCTAACTTATTCATAGGTTTAGCTATACCTGGGGTATCAACAAAGACTATTTGTAACTCATTTTCATTATATATTCCTTGAATTATATTTCTTGTTGTACCGGCTTTATCAGATGTGATAGCAATTTTGTTAGATAAAAGAGTATTTAATAAAGTACTTTTACCGACATTAGGTCTGCCGATTAAACTTACAAAACCGCTCCTCATATAATCCCCCTCTACTTGAATAATTCTATAATATATGGAATAAATACTACGGCATTAGCAGCTGCTGCTAAGAAAGTACAAATACAAGTCGCAGCACTACCACAATCTTTGGCCGCTCCCGCTAAAGGGTTATATTCAGGGCAAACCATATCAACAACACATTCAATCGCGGTATTTAACGCTTCAATAACCATTATAAAAAATATACTTCCTAAAGAAAATAACCACTCTAGGGCTGTTAAATGGAAATATATGCCCAAGATAATGGCTGCAACAACGGCTATGGCCTCAAAAATAAAACTAGTTTCATTTTTAAAGCAATAAATAAGTCCTTGGGAAGAATATTTAAATTTATTTAATACATCCTTAACAGGACCTTTTTTCTTAGTTTCTTCGTTGCGTTTCACTGTATTCATTTAATACCAACTCCTGTTTTGCAAACATTACTATTTCATCTTCTTTATTCATATGATCATATCCAAGTAAATGTAAAAGGCCATGAACTCCTAAAAAAGCAAGCTCACGCGTTTGACTATGACCATACATTTTAGCCTGTTCTTCCATTCTTGGAATGCATATATAAATTTCTCCAAGAATTCTAGTTTTATTATACACCCTTTTATCATTATCTTCAAAAGCAAATGATATAACATCGGTTACACTATCTTTGCCTCGATATTCTCTATTAATTTTATGAATCGTATCTTCATCTACTAAGACAACACTAAAAAAAGCATTTTTTACTTTTTCCATTTTCAAAGTACTTTTAAATACTTTATTTAATATTTTATAATCTTTGTAACCATATTCATCTATTATTTCAAACTTATTCATTTAAACAAGACCCCACGCACTTAAGCCAGAAAAAATTAATAATGCTAAAAATATAAAACAAATTAAATTTCTAAACCAATCACTTTTTAAAAACTCTGGCAAATGTCTTTCTATAGCTTGCCATGCCACATAAAACAAAAAACCAATTATACATCCTAAAGTATTTAATAAAATATCATCAACATCAAAGCTACGTCCTATTCTAAGTTGAACAAACTCAATTGTACTACTGACAATTATAGCAATTAGCATATTTGTCCATATTTTCTTAGGTTTTATATAAGCTGCTACTATATAACCAAATGGCACAAATAGTAAAATATTACCTACGACATTAATATAAAATTGCGTACTTGAAAGTTCATAACGGGTTATCTCTTTGAAAGGTATAATATTAAAGCCTCCATGAGAGCTATTAAAGTCGACATTTGTAACTAGTTGATATAAAAGAAGCAAATAAATAATACCTATTAAAAGCCAAAATTCTCTATATAAATGAAAATGATCGCGGTGAGTTCTAAGATAGCCAATCCTAACACAAATCAAAGCTACACACACAATTACAAGCGAAGGCCACATAGCATTCATGCTAGTATTAATTATTTGTTTAAGTGATTCTATCACCATCTAGCCTAGCCTCCTTTTGTATTGCGATATTTTCTTCTGCTACGACGAATATATCTATATCAATTGTACTATCATTTATAGTTTTTTGCAAAACATTTTGTGATATGATTTTTTCATCATTTTCTAAGGTAAGCTCTATTTTTTCTTTAGCTTCTTTTAGAGCCTTTTCTTCAGCTTCTTTTATTGTATATTTTTTCTTTGTTTCTTTTATTTCTTCATCCTTTTTAAGATATACTTTAACTCCTAAAAGATTAAATAATTCTTTTTTAGACGTTGTAAAAGTATTTAACCGATTTTTAAATAATTGATGATCTATCCCGTCATAATTGATGACTAAATTACTACGAGTTTTTCCCGTTTTTTCTTTAACGACATAAGTAAGAGGAACTTTAACATTAACGGTGTACCAAACTTCGGCATAAACACTTCCTTCGGCACAAATATTACTGACTGTTTCTTCGTTTAAATGAACATCGCCACTTATTAAAACATCATCCTTTTTAACATAATCTCCTAAATCGATTTGCATCTCACCTTCTTTTAGCTTAAGGCTGGTAATTACCCCATCTTTAGATGCATAAACATGGCAATAATTTTTTACGTTCTTCTCAGGATTAATGATTCTTTCTTCAACTCTAACAACATACTTCATTCCCACTTTAGTAATTTCTAGCCAGTCTATTTTATCTAGATGATTATCCCTAATTTTGTTCTTTATCTTTTCAATGCTATCAAAACTTTTGGCAAAGTGAAATTTTTTAACCCCATTTTCTTCAAGCTCATCTAAAATTAAATTTACTAATTCTTCATTATTATGAAGTACTTTAATATCCACAATAAAAAAGGAAGAAAAAATAACAATAATCATGGCACAGATTATGGCTCCCAAAACAAATTTATATTTTTGCAAAGTTTTCTTGAAATATAATGGTCCTGTATATTTTAACTTTTTAAATTCCATTGTTTTAAGGTATTTATCTATTTTTTCATAATCACTTGCTAAAATTTTAATAATAAGGCTATCTTTATCTTCTTTTAAAGAATAAATTTTAACATTAATCTTATTAAGTTTAAGAATTACATTATTCTTACTAGTACTATCCACTTTAATATATAAATAACTATTCATATTCTTTTTTTACCTCATTAATTAAGCCTGCGATTAAAATTTCTTTTTTATCGAGTTGTTTTACAAGCAAGTCTTGGCCTTTAATAGATAATTTAAATTTATCAATAGCTAAAATAATCTTAGATTCTCCTAAAAAGATAATGTCATAATAGTTATAAATATATATTTCATTTTCAAAAAGGGCAATGAAATATTCCTTGTCATACAAAAAGCTACTTAAAGACTTAAAGATGTTCATATAATCACCAATTAATTATATGAAAAAAGGATAGATTAATTTAATCTATCCTTAATTGTTTTACTAACAAAAGCCATATCGGCATTAGTAAGTCTGCCGCTAACTTCATGCATAACCTTACCCATATCTTTCATTGAAGTTGGATTAAGTTCAGCAAATACTTCATCAATTACTTTGATGATTTCTTCTTCACTCATCTCAGCAGGCAAGTATCTACTTAATATTTCTACTTCTTTATTAAGATCGGCAACTAAATCGGTCTTTCCGTATTTAGTATATTCTTCGATTGAGTCCTTACGAACTTTAACTTGATGCTTAATTACCTTGATGGTCTCATCTTCAGTTAGTTCATGCATGCTGCCCTTGCGACTTTCATTGATAAATTCACTCTTTAACATTCTTAGTACTGATAAAGTAAATTTATCTTGGTTTTTCATTGCTTCTTTTAAATCTTCATTTATTTTATCAATCATTGCAAAACCTCTTAATTATGATTTCTACGTCTAGAGTTTTTAATGTTTTCTTTTTTCTCATTTCTTCTCTTTACGCCAGGTTTTTCATAACACTTTCTCTTTTTAAGCTCAGAAGGGACGCCGCTGCGAGCAAATTTTGCTTTAAATTTCTTTAGAGCAAGATCAACATTACCATTTTGAACTACAACCTTTGTCATCAATATCCCTCCCTTCATTAACTAGGAATATTATAACACTTGCCCTAATCTTTGACAAGAATTTTAGTTAGCACTTCTTAAGCAGTCTTTTAAACGTATAACCGATATCTTGGCCAATGCCATAAACAGCGTTTATTAAAGTTGTGATTGCCGCTACAAAAGATGCGGTAATTCCTGCTCCACCAAAGCAATTTAATGCTTCATTTTTATCTAGATTCATTATTTACTACATGTGGGGCTAAAAAACGCATTAACAAAGCCTAAAGCAAAGCTTATTAGAGCACTAGCAATAACGGCTGCTCCAAGAGTTATCTTAAATCCTCCGGTATATGTTTTGGCTTCATCAATTGTTAAAACCTCCATTTTTTCTCCTTTCTAAAAGATAAGCTTAATTATCTTTTTTATTATTCTTTGCTTATTATAATAGAAAGTCATTTCAACTATTTGATTATTCTTATATTCTCTAAAACTTTTTAAAGAATATGTTTGATAGTTAATATTTCCTTCGACTTGTAAATCTGATATTTCTTCAATCTGAATATCATATTTTTCATCATCAATCTTTAAATAACTTCCCTTTTTTACTACGTCAGAGTTATCGATAGGAATGTCTACATAAAGATGATTATCTAAATAGATACCATAAGTTTTGTAAGAACTATAAGCTTTCGTATTAAATGATAAAACAAAGCTTGTAATTATGATTATGAACAAAATAATTAATAAAACATGTTTTTTATAAGTAAGATAATAAAGGCTGGCATAACTATGTTGCACTAATATCGATTACCCTTTCAAACATATCATCTAAATTTTTATGAGAAACATAAATTAAAGTTTTATAAGGAAAGGTTTTCTTTATGCTGTTGATTATTTGTTTCTCAAGTTCATAATCTGTTTCACTTAAAGCTTCATCCAAAACTAAGATGTTACTATTACTCAGTAAAGATCTAGCTAAAATAATTCTTTGCTTTTCGCCTCCGGATAAATTGCTATCATTGTCAATACCGCTGTCATAGCGAAACCTTTTATTTTTAACAATATCTTCAATAGCACATACTTCGCATACCTTATCAAATGTATCATTCATATCATTATAAAATAAGATATTTTGTTTAATTGTATCACTAAAGATTTTCTCTTTTTGGCCTACATAACAAATATTATTTTTAACCGTTTTTAATGAGTAATCCAAAAGGTTTTTCTTACCTATGAGAATTTTTCCTGCATCAGGATTTATATTTCTTTGTAGTAAGTTACATATTGTACTTTTACCACTGCCACTTGGGCCTTTTAACATAATCTTCTCTCCCTTCTTTATGGTAAAAGATAGATTATCTAGGATGTTGATATTTTTATCGTAAGAAAAACTAACATCTTGGAAAGTTATATCATCATTTACAAATTTTTCGGTCTTACCCATTACCTCCTCATCCAAATCTATAAATTCACTTATTTTCCGAAATGATGCTCGTAAGAAATTAAACTTCGGTAAAATAGCCATAATATTTTTTATTGGATCAGTAAAATACATCATTATTGTGTTAAAAGTTATTAAACTAATAATTTGTAATTTACCTGTATAGATAAAATATAAACCTAAAGTATTAATTATAAATTGCCCTATTTCATCTATACTATTTTTTAATGAGTTTAACATCACCATAAATTTAGAAAAGCTAAAGTTATCATATAAAAGATTACATATATCTTTTTCTAAATCATTTAGAACCTTATCTGTTCTATCCAAATTCTTAATGCTATGAATCATATCAAGACGTTCAATTAGTTTAGCATTAACTATGGTTTGAAAGTTGATATTTTGTTTAATTCTTTTGTAAATATATGAATTAGTTACTAAAGATAATATTATATAGATAAGAATAATTAAGCAAAGAACTAAACAAAGTCTCATATCTATATAAAATAAACAAACTAGGCTACCTATCGATAAAATCAAGTTTAAAGTGCATGACACAAATATCTCTGAAAACAAATCTTTGATACTGGAAATTTCATTAACTCTTGTAATGATTTCACCGGTAGATCTATCACCAATAACTTTCAAAGGAAGGCGAAATGTATGCGTAATAAAATTACTTAGTACATTTACATCGATATTCTTGTTAATATAATTTTCATATGAACTTTTGATATAACTTACTACTATTTTAGCAATAACAATAATGCAGAAAAGATAAATTGCCCATTTAATTATACTTACATCATAATGGTTCATAATCATTTCATATATAACTTTGAAATACATCCCCAATGTAATAGTTAAAATCATGAGTACTAAAGTATAAAGAAATACTCTTATACATAATGCTTTATTAGTTAGTAATATCTTAAAAAATAACTGATAAATACTCGTTTCTTTTTCTAAGAGCATTATAGGACTTTTAACCGCTAACTCTATAACGACTCCACTAAATATTTCATTAAATTCACTTAAAGTTAAAGTAACTTTGCCTTTAGCTGGATCCATTACTATGACTTTTTTACCATAACTATAAAGAACCATGAAATGTAAAAGTCCATTTGGATATTTTACATGCACTATAGCAGGAGTCATAACACTGCTTAAATCTTTATTAACGTATTTTTTAGCAACTGCATCAAATCCGTAACTCTTTGCTGCTTCTACTAAATGATATACGCTTGTTCCTTTAACAGTGGTATAAGTGTCATCACGAATTTTTTCAACCGGAACATAACCCCCATAGTAGCGGATAATTGATTGTAAACAGCATGCTCCACAATCTTTAGCATCATGTTGACTGACAATAACCATTTTTTTCATTGGGTCTTTTCCTCCCTTCTACATTTATATATACCGGGTGAAGGTCAAATTTCCTTTTTTTTTGATGCATTTTTTTAAAAAAATTTTCATATAGTTGAATTAACAAGGAGGAAAGTCTAAATGATTAACAAGCAAAATCTCTGGTTTATTACGCTATTTTCTTTGGTTCTAGTTCTAGGGATATACTATATATCTTTACCAAGTAATGATACTCTTGCTTTAAAAGATAGTGATAATAATATGTCAGCCGTAGAGGTTACCGAAAATGATATCATTGTAGCTCTAAAAGTTGAAGCTGAAGAAGAAATGCTTTCGCAAATGGAAGAAGCTCAAAAAGTATTATTAGATTCTAGTGCTACTGTAACAGATAAAAATGAAGCATATGAAAAACTCCAAAACTTAAATAACAAAAAAGGTAAGATTGAGGAAATCGAAAAAAGAATTAAAGAAAAGTTTGCCAAAGATAGTTGTGTCACAATCGAAGGTAATAAGATAAACATTACAATTTCGGATAAAGATCAAGGAACTAGTTATGCAAACAAAATTATTAAAGAAGTTCAAAGCTTGTATAATGAAGATATGTACATTACCGTTAAATTCAGCAGTTAATTAGGCTAAACCCTACACTTTCTTTTAAACTAAATCATAAAATACAATGGACAAGAAAGTGAGGCATATGGGTAACAAACTATTAACTAAAAGAGAAAAAGAAATATTTGAACTTTTAGTTAGGAATAAATCAACTAAAGAAATTGCTTCTACTTTAGGCATAAGCGAGAAAACTGTACGTAACCATATATCAAACACTATGCAGAAGTTAGGAGTAAGTGGTAGATGTAATGCTATCATTGAACTTCTAAAGCTTGAAGTAATTTCGTTAAAATAAAGTTAGCTTAAGGCTGACTTTTTATTTGGTATAAACAAAATTATTAAAACATATATTTTTATAGGTGATGTTATGCTTAAGCGAAGTGCTATCAAAAGGATAATTGTAGCATCTTTAGCCCTTGTAATAATGTTTTTATTTTACTTATTTCCTAAAACGGATGAGTTATCAATTCCCGAAGAAGTAATTTATGTTGATGAAGTTTCTCTTCCCATATATGCCATACAAAAAGATGGCTATGTTGCAAGAGCTTCTGCCAAAAAAATGAACAAGGATGATGATGTCAAATACATAATTGATCTTTTAACAATTGATAGCGAAACTTCTTTGCTTCTTCCAGGTAGTTTTGTCGCTTTAATTCCCCGTGATACAAAAGTAATTGATTATACAATTGAAGATAAAATTTTAAAGATAAATTTTACTAAAGAATTTTTAAATGTAAGTGCTTATAACGAGGAAAAAATGTTTGAATCTTTGACTTACTCTTTAGTAGAGCTTGATGGTATAAAAGGTATAATGATTTATGTAGAAAATTCTTTACTTGATCACTACCCTAATTCAGGAAAAAGTTTACCTAAAATACTAGATAGAACTTTGGGTATTAATAAATCTTATGATGTAAATGATATCAAAGATACTACTATGACAACAACCTACTATATAGGTAAAGATAATGATGACTATTACTATATACCTATTAGTAAGATAAGTAATGAAAAAATAGAACCTGTTGAAATAATTGTTAATGAACTTCAAAGTACTCCCATATATGAAACTAACTTAATAAGTTATCTAAATGCCTCATATGAACTAAAAAGTTATCAAATTCTCGAAGATAGTATTAGTCTGTCATTCAATAACAGTCTTATCGCTGGCCTTTCAGATAAAGATATTAATGAACAAATAATGTATACGTTATCTTTATCTATTAGAGATACATATGATATTGATAAAGTTGATATAAACATTAACTAGCAAGTGGTGAAAATGTACACAAATTGCTTGATATTTACAAAGACTTGATATATAATTTAGTTGTGCTGTCCTCGTAGCTCAGCTGGATAGAGCAACCGCCTTCTAAGCGGTCGGTCAGTGGTTCGAATCCACCCGGGGATACCATATTTGCTAACAAAGCCTCGCTTAGAAGGCTTTTAAGAATACTAAAGTACTAACATATAGCGTGTTAGTACTTTTTATTTAATTAAATTCATAAAAAAAACTAGCATTTGCTAGTCTAGTTCATTATTAAACATTTGCTTAACACGGTCATTACATTTGCTTGCTTCATAGCATCTTTTAATTTCTTTTTTCATACCGCTTTCAAAGTTCTCTGCATAACCTTTAAAACTTTTTTCACCTACGACAATGTAAGGAGTACCCGTAAATTCATCACCAAAATAAGTAGCAACATCAAATAAAAGTTGTTCTACGCCAAAATCGTAGGGATTCCACTTTTCGTCATAAAGCTCAATATAATTATAATCAAACTTACTTTTATAATCTTTATCTTTAGCAAGGTCCGTAAAAAATTCATTAGCAGCCGCACATTTTGGGCATCCATCTTTGCCAAAAACATATACCTTTACTTTTTTACTACTTGTAGATATTATCTTTTGAGCTTCATTACCGTAATCTACCGGTTCTCTTTTTTCTTTACCACAACCTGTAACTAATAATAGTAAGCATAAAATTAAAACTAATTTTTTCATTTTCTACTCCTTAACAGCCGTGCCATCTAAGCTAAAGCTTTTGGCATCTTCAATTTTAACATTTACAATTTTACCTATTAAATCTTTACTTCCTATAACATTTACTAATTTATAAGTATCGGTATAGCCATAAAGCTTGGTACTATCTTTTTCACTTTCACCAAGTATTAAAACAGGAACTTCTTTGCCTAATAATTTTTCATTATTTATTCTAGAGTATTTATTTATAACTTCATTTAATCTTTGAAGTCTTTCCTCTTTTTCTTTCAAAGGCGTATCATCTTTCATAAACGAAGATGCTGTACCTTTTCTTTCTGAATAAATAAAAGTATAAGCTCCATCATATTTGCAATACTCGGCTATATCTAATGTCTTTTGGAAGTCTTCTTCCGTTTCCCCAGGAAAACCTACGATGATATCCGTCGTAATACTTACACCAGGAATTCTATCTTTCATCTTATTAAATAACTCTTTATATTCTTCCACAGTATATCTTCGGTTCATCTTCTTTAATATAGCATCACTACCCGATTGAATAGGTAAATGAATATAAGGCATGATATTATCATACTTAGCTATAACGTCGATCATTTTATCCGTAAAATTCCAAGGATGAGATGTTACAAAGCGAAGACGAGGAATGCCAAGTTTGGCCACATTTTCCAAAAGATCGGCAAAATCATAACCTAGATTCAAATCATTACCATAGGCGTTAACATTTTGACCAAGTAAAGTTATTTCTTGATAGCCATTTTGAACAAGATGAGAACACTCTTCTAAGATATTTTCCATCTTACGACTACGCTCTCTTCCCCTTGTAAAAGGCACAATACAATAAGTACAGAATTTATCACAACCATACATGATATTTACCCAAGCACATATTTTAGAGTCTCTTTCATAATTAACATTTTCAGGCACAATATCACTATTTGAGTATACCTCAATATTTTGACCCGTCTTCTTTTCAATTAATAATTTAGGTAAATCATATAAATTATTGGTACCTACTAAAATATCAACATATTTATGATTTTTCATTATATCTAAAGCTACATCCTCTTGAGAGGCCATACATCCCGTTATGGCGATTATTAAATCCTTTTTAGTCTTTTTTAAATGTTTACATCTACCAAGATAACCCATTACTTTTTCATGAGCATTTTCTCTTATAGCACATGTGTTTAAAACTATAACATCGGCATCTTCTAAAGTCTCAGTAGCTTCCATGCCAAGCATAGTCATATATCTTTTAATTTGTTCACTATCATGAACATTCATTTGACAACCATAAGTTCTTAAAAAATATTTCTTACCTTTATAAATTTCATCATATTTTATATTAACATCCAAGTATTTTATATCAACTTTTTCCCTATTCTTAGCTTCATTATAATTAGGTAATTTCATGAGGACCACTTCCAAAGGTATTGTACTAAATTTCTAACGAAAAGTCTATGAAATAAAACAAAGTTTAACTTCACAAAAAAGCACAAACATAAATATAATTTGAAAGAGGGTTTTGGATGACATGGGAAAATATAAAACTATAAAAAAGATTATATATAAACTGGATCGAATGATATGAAATTGATAATGATAATAAATACCAAAACCCGTCTTTCAATTAGTCATTATACACATCAAAAAAGGAAGTTCAATACTTTCGACTCCCTTCGACAAAATGTTACAAAATTCAGGCTTAAAAATATTATTTTTTCCTTATTTTGTTTATAAATTCGATTACGTAGTAAATAAATGATGTAGGATAAGCATACTCGCCAATTAACTCTTCTACATAGCCATTAAAACCTGTTTTAAATTGATAAATGCCATAATCTTTATCATTTTTGTCAAAATTGCCCGTGATACCATAGAAATTATAACGATCAAAACCATTTTCGATAGCATATTTAATCATTTCCCATTGGATTAGATATTGGGAATTATAGAACATGTATTCTTCGTAGTTTCCACTTGTAAGATAAATAACTTCTGGTTTAGTAAGCATAAACATTGAACTAGATAAGTTAATAACTTCACCCTTTTCTTTGCGAATTTCTTCAGCTTTCGCAATCCTTTTCTCAATAGTTTCAATATCAAAATCAATGTTCTTTCTTTTGCCATCATTGTGAATATTATCACTTAGAGCGTTTCTTTCTCTTATTTTTTCTTCTTTTTCTCTTTCAAGGGTTTGAATATGATGAGTTAAGTTTAATCTTGTTAACATAAACTTAATTTCGTCTCGCGGTTTAAAAGCATCATATAAACTTTCATAATAACTTAGACTACGAATACCAAAGCCTTTTCTCTCACTAGTCTCCTTCATAATATTATAAAAATCTATTATTTCTTCTTTAGTTAATTCTTTAATTTCAATACCATTTTTTAAAGTCTTCTTAATTGTATTACGGGTATTAGCTTTCATGTTGTTTAGAATCTCTTCTTCGCTTTTATCTTTAACATCTAAAACATACATCCATTTTACTTGTTTCATTTTATTATCAGGTACTTTTTTATAACCTAAAGACAAAAGACTCTCTATTATTTCATGGTTATCTACGCCATTTTCTAAAACTTCACCAGCGCCATTTCTTTCTTTATTAATAACATAAGGATCAATTCTAAAAACATAACCACCATGCTCTTTAACATATTTTTTTAGATTATCCGTAAAAAAATTAAGTAACTCTTTGTTTTGGTAATCTAATAAAAGGCCACGGGGAGCATAATACTCTTTTTTGCCAAAACGTCTAGTAAGAGATGTGAACATGGAAGCCGCAACAATTTTACCATCTTCTTTTACGCCTAAATAAACAACATTCCAGCCGGATTTTTCTCTTATTTTTCCCATTTCAGGGGTTTGCATAAATGTTCTTTGAGGTGATTTATCTAGAAAGTTTCGATATTCATTTTCTTCAAGTTCACAAAATTTCATAAGACTACTCCCATCATCAATCTATTTAAATTATATTAAATATTCTTTTCTTTAGCAATTAAAAAGAAGTTAAATTAATAACTCCTTTTATCTTATATTTTTAAAAGTCATCATCCATTAGGAAATCAAAAACATTAAGATGTTTAATTCCATTTTGAGAAAAGTCTTCTTTATTAGGAGAAATCACATATTTAGGATGATTATCGTTTATATTATTAAA
>CANPXU010000029.1 GCA_947586825.1 uncultured Bacilli bacterium
TTTTTTTTTTTTTTTTTTTGAGACAATGGGAAAAATGAAGAGTATAAAAACGACTAATTTATGTCAATTTACACGGAGGCTATATGAAAAAGATAATAATATTTTTGATTGTATTAAGCTTTTTGATTATAGAAATTTGCCTTTTTTTTAAAGACAATAATATATATGATAATAGATACACTAACAATGATTTAGCTATAATGGTTCAAACTAAAGATAGTAATTATGTTCGAAATGATAATTTCCCCTCAGGAGAAGGTTATACTTTAAATATGACAAAAAGCACATGCAATCACAACAGCAACATAATGTGGGATAACGATAATAAGAAGATTGTTATGAGTAGTAATCTTGTTGATGAAAAATGTGAACTATATTTTGACTTTGATTATAGCAAATATGTAATGGATTTAAGCGGTAATGGAAACAATGGAGTTCTTCATGATATCCCAAAATGGGATGAAGAGGGAATTACCACAAGTGATGATACTAAAAAAGGATATGTAGATTGTGGATTAGCAGGCTATGATTTTAAAGATAGTATTACATTAATCGTTAGGGTTAGAGTTAACGAATTTACAAATTACATTGATTTGCATACTCACCAACGGATGTTTGGAAATTATAATGGTGGTGGTGTAGTATTAGCTTATTATTCTCCGAATATGGATGGAATAAACTACAATCCATATATATCATTTATTAATTCTAATTCTAATAACAATCATAACAATTCGACACAAAAAATAAATCAAAATAATTGGTATACTATTGTTGGAACTATAGATAATGAAAATGAGAAAATATATTTGAATGGAGAATTAACAGCAACCCTTGCCACTTATAAACTTCCTATTAAAGTAAATAATAATCCATTTTTTCTTGGAAAAGGCAATATGAATGGCAATGATTACACCTATGCTACTTACAAGGCGGCCTTGATATATGATAGAGCCTTAACGGAAGATGAAATTAAAGCAAATTTTTCTTCAGAAATAAATAATGTTAGTAAAGATCAATTGTTACTTTGGTATAAATTTGTCTAATTAGTTTAAATTAAAGGTAGGTATGCTGCCTTTTTTAATGCGAACCTATTTAATAACTGGGCATATATTATGATAGGTGATTAAAATGTTTAAAGATGGCTTCTGGGGCAAAGTTGAAAAGAAGACTAATGTTGATAAGGATACAATTCTTTCACTTGCTAAAAAGCTGCAAAATGGTAATATGAAAGACGAAAAAACTTTAAATGAAGTAATCGATACTTTATCTTCTTTAACAGGTAAAGAAGTAAGTACTGAAAAACGAAAGAAAATAATTGAAAAGATTGTTAATGATAAAGTCCCTAAGAATGTCGATAAAATGTTTTAAGGAATATAACTGTTTTTATCATCATACATATTAATAGAAAAAGGTGATAAAATGCAAAATGAAAATGTTATAGCCTCGATAAGTAAAAGAGGAGGCGGAGGAATAAATCTTGGTGTCGTGGGAGCGGTTAGAACAGGCAAATCCACTTTTATTAAAAGATTTATTGAAAACTTAGTTGTTCCTCATATTGAAGATGAATATGAAAAGAAAAAATGTCTAGATGAAGTACCACAAAGTGCTCAAGGTAAGGCGATTATGACTACCGAGCCTAAGTTTGTGCCATCTTCAGGAGCTACGATTAAAGTAGATGAATTTACGACTAATATTACTTTAGTAGACTGTGTAGGTTATGTTGTAAGTGGGGCGGGTGGATTCCAAGATGAAGATGGGAATCCAAGAATGGTTAAGTGTCCTTGGTATGAAGATTATATTCCATTAACAGAAGCCGCCGAAATAGGTACCCAAAAAGTAATAAATGATCATGCAACAATCGGTATTGTGGTAACTACTGATGGCTCAATTACGGAAATTCCAAGAGAAAACTATATTGAAGCAGAAGATAAAGTCGTTAATGAACTTAAAAATATTGGTAAACCATTTATTATCGTTTTAAACTCAAAAGATCCAGGAAGTATGGAAGCTAAAAAGATTAAGGAAGAACTTGAAGAAAAATATGATGTACCAGTTATTCTATGTAGTGTGGAAAATATTAATGAAAGAGAAATAAATGATATTTTAAAAACGGCTTTATATGAGTTTAGTGCATCAGATATAAGTATTAATATTCCGGCCTGGGTTAATGTTTTACCTGATGATAATGAAATTAAAAGACATTATATATCTAAAATTAGAGAAAGTATCATAAGTGTTAATAAATTAAAAGACGTTGATAAAATGGTCAGCTACTTCGAAGAAAGTGAGTATATCTCTAAAAGTTATATTAGTAAGTTTGATACTGCTACCGGGGAAGTTACTCTTAATTTAGAGGCACCAGAAGATTTATATCAAAAGGTTCTTGCTGAAGCTATGGGTAAAGAAAAATTAAGTAAATCATCCCTTCTTAATATGTTTATTACTTATCAAAGTGGAGAAGAAGATCTTAAAAATATCAAGGGAGCCCTTACAATGGCTAATAATACGGGCTATGGCATCCTTTATCCAACGATTAAAAATATGCGTCTAGAAACACCAGAGATTATTAAACAAGGAACTAGATTTGGTGTTAAGCTTAAAGCTAAAGCTACATCAGTCCATATGATTAAAGTTGATGTTGAGTCTACTTTTGAACCTATTATTGGTAGTGAAGCACAATCTAAAGAATTAATCGATTATATTATGAAAGACTATGAAAATGATAAAAATAGTATCTGGCAAAGTGAGATATTTGGTCGTAGTTTAGAGCAAATAGTTAAAGAAGGTATTGAAGCTAAGCTTGCCTTAATGCCAGAGAACACAAGATACAAGCTATCATCAACAGTTACGAAAATCGTCAATAAAGGCGCAAATAACCTAATTGCTTTTGTCATATAAAAGTAAAGAAAGCACAAAAAATGGGCAAATTGTGCTTTTTTATATTGCTTTTCAAATCATTTTTTGATAGGCTTAATATGTAAGGACAATGGGCCTTATAATAGAGGTATAGGAGGTAAGTTACATGTCTAAAACTGAATTAGTAGAATTTATTGCAAAAGAGGCTGGCTTAACTAAAGCTGATGCTGCTCGTGCATTAGATGCTTGCATCAATGGCATTACTTCTGGTCTTAAGAAAGACGGAAAGGTTGCCCTTGTTGGTTTCGGTACTTTCTCTGCTAAAAAAAGAGCTGCTAGAGAAGGCATTAATCCTTTAACTAAGGAACCAATCAAAATTGCTGCAAAAACTGTTGCTTCATTTAAAGCTGGAAGCAAACTAAAAGACGCTTTAAATTAGTAACTAAAAAGGCTCTTCCTAGTGGAGAGTTTTTTTGTGTTTTAATAATAAGCATTTGTGATAATAATTGACAAAGTTTTTAAATAAATGATACAATGAATATGGAGTATGAATATGATGATAAAGAATAATAAGGGTCAAGCCCTAGTTGAGTACATTTTAATTATTGCACTCATAAGTGTAATTGCTATTGCTTTAGTTAATTTCTTGGGCGGTTATCTATCCGATGCCCTTACAAAAGCATCATGTTCGTGGTCTAATCAGGAATATGCTGAAGGCGAAAAACCTGGTGAAGGAAAATGTGTTGATAAAGTAGACATGAATGTTACTGGAAATACAGCAAACAAATAATTATCTTATAAAAAGATAATTTTTTTGACCCCAAAATTTGCTTTTTGCTAGATATCGTGTTATACTAGCAAAGATTTTTGAAGACAAGGGGTTTTTATGGTTAATAGAGAGATTATAAAAAATGTAATGCATATATATGATAGTGTTTATGCTGGTTTAGATGGAGTATTAGTAGGACAAGAAGGGGCTAAAAAAGTAGTAACTTCATCTTTATTGTGTGATAAAAATAGTAAAATTTTATTAACGGGTAATACTGGTACAGGTAAAACTACATTAGCTAACTATATTGGTACTTCTTTTAAGAAGAATAAAATTTCTGTTACATCAGATTTACTTCCTAGTGATGTACAAGAAGAGTTGATAGCTACACCTGATTTTTCTCTTTTACATATCGATGAATTTAATAGAGCTAGTGGTAAACTTCAATCAGCATTTTTAGAGCTTTTTGCTGAAAGACAAATAAGTTATACTGGAGCTATACATAACTTTGGTGATTTTTATGTTTTAGCTACGCAAAATAGTGCTGATATCGCGGGAATATTCAATGTTCCTCAAGCAGTATATGATCGTTTTGATGTAAATGTTTATTTTGGCGCCCTTGCTTCTAGCGATAAACGTAAATTATTTTTCTCAGGGTTTGAGCCAAGTTTTGAAGCTCATATAAATCCTGAAGATATTGATTACACCACGGGAGCTGTTGCTAATTTTGAACTTACGGAAGATGAACAAGATGTTCTTATGCAAGTATTTGATTTAGTAGATGGCCTTACATATAATGATAAACCTCTTTTTGCAGGATCCAATATAAGAGCTCACAAATTTGCTATTAAACTTGCCAAAATTAATGCACTAGCAGATGGTCGTAGTAGAATTAAACCCTCTGATTTAACGGATTATGTTATTTCTTTATACCTTCATCGTATTGATCAAAATGTAACTCGAATTGATAATAGTGATTTACAAGATATTTTTGAAAAACTAAATAGAGATATTTTAACTTTAAGACTTAAAAAAGGATTTTAATTATGAATCATCTGGATAAAGTTAAAAATGCTTTAGGAATAATCCAAAAAAATGGTGATGTTTATGATGTTGTAGCTCGTGCTTTAAATAATAGACCAACATCAAATGGATTATTTCGTTATAATGTGCTCATGTTTTCCCGAATTCTGTATGCGGGTATTTTATTAAAGGATAAATTATTAGCTCCTTTTGCACCTGTAGAAAAGGTTAGGGAAGCTCAAGAAGAAATTCGAGAGGTTCTAGGCTTTAACGTTGATGTTTTATTAGACAAATCATTAAATAATAGCTTTAGAAATGTTTTGCGTATTAAAAAAAATGTAGCTATTCTATATGAAGCAGGAGATATTTATCGCGATGAATATACGCATAATATTGAAAGACTACTTTCTTTTTGCCATTTATATGATATTGATACTATTTATCTATCTTTAAAAGATTTAAATAGGATTTTGCCTAGTATGAATACTAGTAGTTTTACTCCGGTTTCAAGAACTACTATTTTTGGGGTAAATCAATCTATTGATGTAAAAGAATTTTTATTATTAAATCGTACGGAACTTAGTAGTATTTTAATGCTTCTTAATAATTACGAGTTTGATAAAAAGTATATTACTGCTTTAGTAGAAAGAATAAATGATCAAGCTTTAAAAGGAGCTTTAGATTCATATAATAAAGATGGTAATTTAGAAAGTTTTAAAAGAACTATTTTGGCTCGTTTAAGTCTTGAGTTAAACTCTGAAGGTGGCTATAAAACTAAAAATAATGGCAAGACTTATGATACGGTTTCAATTGAAGGTGAGTTTGTTAAAATAATATCTTATTCCCAAAATAATGCAAATCCTGAAGTCTGTGTTATGAACATTTGGGAATATTTAGGGTTTGCTAATTATGATGCTCTTTTAAAATCACTTGAAAATAGCCAAGATGATGAACAAAAAATAATAATGGCATGTTTATATTTATATTTAAATGATAATAAGTCATTTAGTAAAGAAAAGACAATTAAAGTAGAGTCTTACTATGATAAAGTTTATAAAGAATATTTAGAATATAAGAAAGATTATAGTAAGAAAAATAGCCCTTATTTTGCTAGCAAGCCAAGAAAGGTATTTCATAACTTTATTACTAGCTGTTATGCTATATATTTATCTTTACTTGTTGTCTGCGGTGCTTATTCGGCTGTAGCTGTTACGGATATTATTCGTGGAGATTTTAGCGCTAGAAATGCCAAAAATGGGCTAGAATATATTGCTCATTTTTATCAAGAATCTTATGAGTTTGAAAAAAGTCTATTGCTTGATGCTAAAGACGTATTTGCTGATGTTATTAGTGGAGCTTTAGATATCACGGGAGGCACCATTGGCTCTTTTGCTTCAGCTATAACAGGAGATGCCCCAAATTTAGGAGAAGATAATGATAAAGTAGTAGCAGAAGTCTATCCTCGTAATGACGAAGTTGCTTTACCAAGATATTATGCTTGTGGATATGCTACATCAAGTGAGTATAAAAAAGGTCAAATAACTTATGATATGGAATCACTAGCGCTTAGCAATACTCATATATTTTCTGACAAAGCTTCAGATTTTTATATTAAGACTAATATTTCTAGAAAAGAATTAAAAAGCTTTATTAAAGATGACAGTACTTTGGACTTGCCAATAGTTTTCTATCCCGTTGATTTTAACTGCTTTCTAACGGAAATTATTATTGATGATGCCAAAGATTCTAGTAAAGGAATTGTTATCGTAAATGAAGATAAACCTCTTAATAAGGAACAAATAGATACTTTACTTTCACTAAAAAAACCTCAAGTATATTATTATTTCGCTACAGACAATTGGGTTTATATTAATTCTTTTGTTGATGCCTATTATCCAATTTTAATAGATAGAGAAGGTAGATATTTAGATACTCCATCTTATGAAATGAAGCAAATAATTAGTGAAAGCTTAGGACTTGGTGAAGATGCCTATGTAATGGATATTTTTAGGGCTATCAAAAATAAAGACTATTCTTTAACACCAATTAAAGATGCTAAACTTACTTCAAAAGTTAAGAAAATGGATGAAAAAGAGTACATAAAAACAATTGCTTCTCTAGATTCATTAGTCTGTAATTTAGCTGCTACTTTAGCAGTAGAAGCTGATGATACTTTAGTTTATGTTACTGGCTTTTTAGCTGATAATGATGTAGGACAGCTTACTTTAAAGGCCTCTGATGCTCATGCTTGGGGCATGGATGATTTTGGTTTTATCTATGATGCTACTCCTCAAGATTTAATTCAACCAGAAGAAGAAAAAGAAAGCTCGGGAATTGTTAATAAAATAATTTCTGCAACTTTTCAAAGCTTGGTATTAGGTACTATCGGAATATGTTTATACTATTTAGGAGGAAAAAGATTAATCTTTATAGTTAATAAGAAGCAAATTAGTAATCTTTTAAATTCTAATCAAATGGGTGAAGCTTATAGTTTAATCAATGAACTTAGATTTGGTGGTATAAACATTCCAGTGCAAAGAGATACTTTAGAAAGCCTTCAACTAGTAGCAAACGATTTCGAAGGTTATACTAAAGGGGAATTACAAGAACTTTTAGAAAGCCTTAAGAAGATGCAAAATCCTGAAGCTAAATTAGCTATTAAAGTTATAAAAAGAGTTCCTTATATAAAACGTAATGAACAAAGACTTATTCGTAGCCTTAAAGAAGATAAAGAAAATGCCTAATTTTGGCAATTTGCGTTAAGCTAAAGAGTATGTTACAATATATGCGCACACGCAATTAGAGCGGGTGAATTGTTGAAAATTCTATAGTAATTTGTTATTATTATAGATAATAGAGGTGGGCTCATGAATAGTAGTAATACTACCATATTTAATGTTAGTGTTTTAAGACAAGAGCTTATAATGCTAACCCTAAATGAAGTTATTCTTGCTATCGAGCAAAGAGGCTATAATGCCACGAATCAGTTAGTCGGTTACCTATTATCAGGAGACTTAAGTTATATTACTTCTTATGATGATGCTAGGAAAAAAATGAGTAAGTTTACACGTGAGGAAGTTTTGATGGCGATAATAAATGGGTATTTAGGCCGATGAAAAGGTATTTGGGCTTAGATTTAGGTACTAAAACTTTGGGTGTAGCAATATCTGACCCGAGTAATTCCCTTATCTTTCCAAGATGTACATTACATTTCCCAAGGGAAGATTATGATAGGGCTATTGAATTGCTAATGCCAATCATTAAAGAAGAAAAAATTACCGATATAGCTATCGGATTACCTCTTAATATGGATGGATCTAAGGGCTTTGCTAGTCAAAGAACTCTTAATTTTATTCCAAAACTTGAAGAACTAGGCTTAAATGTCTATACCGTAGATGAAAGACTTACAAGTGTTGAGGCAGAAAGATTATTACATGATAATAATTTAAAAAGTAGAGAATTTAAAGATAAAGTTGATATGGAAGCGGCGTCTTTAATTCTAGAATCATATTTAAGGAGTAACTCATGAAAGATGGTAAAATAGAACTTGCCCAAGATGGCGAGAAAAAAGAATATTCAATAGTATTTAGTTTTGAACAAAATGGTAAGAATTATATTGTCTATACTGATAATAGTGTAGATAGTGATGGCTTTATTAAAACTTATGCTGGTGAATATGTAAAAAATGATGATGTAGAGAAATTACTACCTATTGAAGATGAAAAAATCTTGACTCAAATAGAAAATTTATTAAACAAAATAGATGGAGAAGAAAGTAAGTAATGGAAAAGAATAAAAAAGCAGGTATTATTGTAGGGGTTATTATTGTTCTAGTTCTAGCAGCTGTAATTGGCGTAGGTGTTTTTTACACAAATGGTATTAAAGCGGTTGGTATAAAAGAAAATGTTGAGTTTACTGTTGAAGCAGGAGACAATAAAATTCAAATAGTTGATAAACTAGCTAAAGCAGGAATTATTAAAAATAAGTATGCTACTTTGTTATATGTTTTTACTCACTCATCTAAAAATTTACAAGCAGGAAATTATTCTTTATCTAAAAACTGGGATGCCAAAAAGATTATTGATACGATAGCTGATGGCAAAATAATAAATCCTGTTAAGACTGTTAAAATTACTTTTGTCGAAGGTCAAAGATTTAATGAGTATGCTGAACAAATAGCTAAAACATTTAATATGAATTATGATGATATTATTGCTAGAACTTCCGATAAAGAATTTTTACAAGATTTAACGACTAAGTATTGGTTTATTACTGATGATGTTTTAAGTGATAAATTATATTATCCTTTAGAAGGATATGTATTCCCAGATACTTATGAATTTTTTGAAAATGTATCTATCGACTATATTATATATACAATGCTTAATCAAATGGAAGTTAAGCTTGAACCATATAAAGAGCAAATTCAAAATTCTAATTTTAGTGCTCATGAATATCTAACAATGGCCTCTATAATAGAGAAAGAAGCTGTTGTGTCTGAAGATCGTAAGATGGTAAGCCAAGTTATTTATAAAAGACTTGATCTAAATATGAATCTAGGTATGGATGTTACGTCATACTATGGGGCTAAAAAAGACTTGAAAGAAGATTTATATGCTGCTGATTTAACAGATGATAACCCATATAACACTCGTAATGAAAAATTAATAGGTTTACCTGCAGGAGCTATATGTTCACCATCTTTAGATAGTATTGATGCTGTGTTTAATCCAAGCAATACCGATTATGTTTATTTCATTGCCGATATAAACACTGGTAAAATCTATTTTGCTAACAGTTATGAAGAATTTATACAATTTAAAAATGAACTAATGTAAGGAGATATAAAAGTTATATTTATGAAACAAAAATTATTAGAAATGGAACAGTATGCGAATGAAAATGATGTTCCTATAATAGAAAAAGATACAATTGTGTATATAATGAAGCTCATTAAAGAGCATAAAATTAAAAAAATATTAGAAATAGGAAGTGCTATAGGTTATTCAACTATTCTTATGGCCTCAAGTGATGAAGATGTTTATGTAACAACTATTGAAAGAGATGAAACTAGATATATGGAATGTCTTAAGAATGTTAAAGCCTGCGGATTAGATCAAAAAATTAATGTTGTTTTCCAAGATGCTTTAGAGGTTAATTTACCTAATGATAATAAATATGATTTAATATTTATTGATGCTGCCAAGGGACAAAATATTAATTTCTTTGAAAAGTTTAAATACTTCCTAAATGATGGGGGATATATCATAACAGATAACTTAAATTTCCATGGTTACGTTGGTAAATCAGATACTATCGAAAGCAAGAATTTAAGAGCTTTAGTAAGAAAGATTGAAGAATATATTGAATTCTTAAAAGCTAATTCAGAATTTGATACAGAGTTTTTAAATATTGGTGACGGTATATCTGTTAGTAAAAAGAAAGATGAAAAATAAGGTATTATTTACAGTTACAAATCTAGATATTATTGATAAACTTAAGAAACTAGGTATCAATAAATTTGTATACCCATTTTCTTTTTCTTGTGTTGGTGTACTTAATACTTATGAACTTGATGATATTAAAGAAGAAAATAGTTACCTATTTATAAATAGAGCATTAGATACTAAAGATATTGAAAAATTAAATGAGATTATTCATCATTTGCCAAGTAATATTAAGGGTATTATTTTCGAAGATTTAGGCTTAATTAAGGTGATGGAGGATATAAATATTGAAAAAATATTATTTGCTCCCCATATTACGACAAACTATATGTCCATAAATAGTTATTTAAGATACGTAGATACTTTAATTGTATCTTATGATATAACTGAAGAAGAAATGGATGAAATAATCAAAAAGACAGATAAAGAAGTAAGCTTCTTTGTCTTTGGACCTACAAGCAGTATGTATTCAAGAAGAACGCTTTTAACATCCCATAGTAAACATCATAATATTGATTATAAAAATGTTTTAAAAGTAAATGTAAATAATAATGATTTTATAGCTGTAGAAAATGCTTATGGTACGATTTTATATCATATGCCATATTATAATGGCTTAAGTTTACTTAATAAAAAGGCTAAGTATTATTTTTATTTTCCTTTATTTTTAAGCGATGAAGAAATAATTAATCTTGTTAATAATGATCTTAGTAAGATACCTAATGCAAGAGGATTCTTAGATACTAAGACAATATACAAGATAAAGGCTTAGAGGGGAGGATATATGGTAGAATTACTTGCTCCCGCGGGGGATAAAGAAAAACTTGAGTATGCTTTTTTATATGGGGCTGACGCCGTTTATTTTGGAGGCCAAAATTATTCTTTAAGAGCTAATGCCAAAAACTTTAGTAATGAAGAAATTGCCGAGGCTACCGCGTATGCTCATAGTTTAAATAAAAAAGTATACGTAACAGTTAATATCGTTTTTCATAACGAAGATCTTATAGGTTTAAAAGAATACCTATCTTTTTTAGCAAGCATTAAAGTCGATGGAATTATTGCTAGTGATATTATTGTTCTTGATTTAATTAAAGAACTTAATTTGGATGTTAAAGTTATTCTTTCTACTCAAGCTAGTGTTTTAAATCACTATGCTGCCGCCTTTTATAAAGACCTAGGAGTAGACCAAATTGTGATGGCTCGTGAAGCCTTAAAGGACGATATTGTTAAAATAAAGGAAGATACTAATTTAGAGATTGAATGCTTTATTCATGGGGCTATGTGTACCTCCATCTCGGGTAAATGTGTTCTTTCTAATCATACAACTTTAAGAGACTCTAACAGGGGTGGATGTGCCCAAATATGTCGTTGGGTATTTAATGAAGATGATGAACATCCCTTTACAATGACTCCTAAAGATTTAAATTTTATTGATTATATTTCCGATATGATAAATTCAGGTGTAAATACCTTTAAGGTCGAAGGCAGAATGCGTGGTATATATTATATAGCTACAGTTATATTATGTTATCGAAGAGTAATAGATAAAATTTTAAATAATACTTTAACTGAAGAAGATAAAAAATATTATTTAAAAATTTTAAATAGAGTAGCTAATCGTGATAGTGCACCACAATTTTATGATCATCTTCCTGATTATAATGATCAATACTATGCTTTAAGAGATGAAGAAAGTAATCAAGATTTCTTAGGTATTATTCTTGATTATGATAAAGATAGTGGCCTTGCAACGATTGAAGAGCGAAATCTATTTAAAATAGGAGATGAAGTAGAGATTATCGGACCTAATCATGAGACGTTTAAAAGCACTATTAAGGCTATTTATGATGAAGATAATAATCCTATAGAAGTAGCTAATAAACCAAGAATGATTATTAAGGTGCCTTTTGATTTACCACTTGAGAAAAAAGACTTGATGAGAGTTAAAATAAATTTATAGTAATTAGTAGCGCTAAACTACATATAATATGAAGAGTTAGTAGTATAGTTTTTATTGACATTTTATATGTTTTTTTGTATACTTGTTGATATTAAAAAAATTTGCACTAATAAGGAGTTGTTGAAACATGAAGAAAGAGCAAATGATATTAACAGCTGAAGGTTATTTAGAAATAGAAGAAGAATTAAATGAATTAAAAACGGTTAGAAGACCTGAAATAATTAATGCTATTAAAGATGCTAGAGCTCAAGGAGATCTTTCTGAAAACGCTGATTATGATGCTGCTAGAGCAGCTCAAGCTCAAGTAGAAGCAAGAATCAAGGAACTAGAATATCGTCTAGAACATTCTGAAATTGCGCAAAGTGATTCTAAAGGCTTAATTAGTGTTGGATGTGACGTAACTGTTGAAGATGAAGATGGTGAAGAAGACACTTATAAGTTAGTAGGTTCTGCTGAGGCTGACTCATTTAAAAATAAAATCAGTAATGAATCTCCATTAGGTATGGCATTACTTGGCCATAAGAAAGGTGATACTGTTACTGTAGAAGCTCCAACAGGTAGCTACGACTTGAAAATTGTCAATGTAAAGTAGAAAATCAACCTATAAAGGTTGTTTTTTTATTGATAATATTTTATTATATTAAATAGGAGAATATAATGAAAAAGAATAATATAGCTTTATTAATAATTTCCCTAATTGCTATAGCTTCAATGTTAGGATATGTATCATATTCTATTATTGCTATGGGCATAACTAATGATGAATATAATGTTTTTGCTACTACTTCAAGTGGTTTAGTTTTTACTGCTTCAGGTGGCAATAATTTTACTAATAATGTTACTGATAATAGTATGGCATTACCAAATGAAGATACTGTTGTAGTTTCAACGTCTGATACGGTTAATGTTACCCTTGAAACCGATGGTAAAAAAGGCATTTGTTGCTCTTATGATATAGAGTGGATTTGGGATACTGATGAAAAAAATCAATATACATTATCCACGGGAGCAAATAATGAATTTGTACTCGAGGGTCAATTTACAACTAGTTATAATGCTACAAGTGGCGAGATTGTGTCTGTATCTAGTGATGGAACTGGTAATTTTACTAAACAAGTGCCAAACTATAATTCTGATGATAAAAAGATGCATTCTGGAAATATATGTAATACAATAAATGCTCAAGAAAAAACTATATCTAAAAAAGTTACGCAAAGCTATACTCTTCAAACAAAGTTTTATAATTTAAAAGATATTAATCAAGATGCCTTGAAAGGGAAAACTTTCAAAGGCCATATTCAAATATCTAATGTAAAATGTACTAAAAGTAATGATGCAGCATGAAAGAGACTATTGAAAAGTACCATGATTATTTAAAATATGAGCTTAATTATTCTGATAACACCATAGATGATTACTTTTTTCATTTAAAAAAATATTTTGAATATTTAAATACGAAAAAGTTAGTAGTTGAAGAAGTAACTAAAGATGATATCATCGAATTTTTAAAATATCTTGATAGCAAAAAATATAGTAATAAAACAATATGTAATATATTAAGTAGCTTAAGAAATTTTTATGACTTTTTACTTGATGAAAAGAAGATTGAATTTAATATATTTAAACTTGTTAAAAATCCAAAGTTAGAAAAGAAATTACCGAACTTTCTATCATATGAAAATATGCGTAGTATATTTGATTCCATAGAAGTAAATGACTTTTTAACAGCTCGTAATAAAATGATTATTGAAATATTGTATGCTACAGGAGTTAGGGTTAGCGAGTTATGTAGTATTAAACTCCAAGATATCGATTTTAATAATCGTAGTATTAAAGTGTTTGGTAAAGGAAGAAAAGAAAGAATAGTGTATTTTGGTCTTCCTTGTCTTGATGCTATCAAAGTATATTTGAGCTATAATCCATTTACAAACGAGTACTTAGTACTTAATAAAGATGGACAAAAAATAAGTGTAAGATCGATTCAAAAGATAATTAATAAAGTATGTGATGAAGCTTGCATTAATAGTAATGTAACGCCCCATACCTTTAGACATACCTTCGCTACGCATCTTTTAAATAACGGTGCAGATATTAAATCTGTAGGTGAACTTTTAGGCCATAGTAGTCTAAATACAACCGAAATATATACTCATATAACTTCTGATTTTTTGAAAAGTGAATATCTTAAAAATATGCCAAGAAAATAAGTGCATATTTTTATTTTTTTTGTTAAATTTTTAGTCGCCTATGATATAATACTTCATGGAGGATAATTATGAAATATGTATACATGTTTTCGGAAGGAAACAAAGACTTAAGAAATTTACTTGGTGGTAAGGGTGCTAATCTTGCTGAAATGACAAATATTGGTCTTCCAGTTCCTCAAGGATTTACAATTACTACTGAAGCATGTACTCGTTATTATGAAGATGGAAGAGAAATTAACTCTGAAATCCAAGATCAAATAAATGAGTATATTGTTAAATTAGAGGAAATCACTGGCAAAAAGTTTGGTGATGTTGAAAACCCTCTTCTTGTATCTGTTCGTTCAGGTGCTAGAGCTTCAATGCCTGGTATGATGGATACTATATTAAATCTAGGTTTAAATGAAGAAGTAGTTAATACTTTAGCCAAAAAATCTAATAATCCAAGATGGGCTTGGGATTGCTACAGAAGATTCATTCAAATGTATTCTGATGTAGTAATGGAAGTTGGTAAAAAATACTTTGAAGAACTTATTGACAAGATGAAAGAAAGAAAAGGCGTTAAACAAGATATTGAACTTGATGCTGATGACTTAAGAGAACTTGCTAATGAGTTTAAAGCTGAATATAAAGAAAAAATAGGTAAAGACTTCCCTGATGATCCTAAAGAACAATTAATGGGAGCTATTAAAGCGGTATTCCGTTCTTGGGATAATCCTCGTGCTAATGTTTATAGAAGAGATAACGACATTCCTTATTCATGGGGAACTGCTGTTAATGTTCAATCTATGGCATTTGGTAACATGGGTGATGATTGTGGTACAGGTGTTGCTTTCACAAGAGACCCTGCTACTGGCGAAAAAGGACTATTTGGTGAATTCTTAACTAATGCTCAAGGTGAAGATGTTGTTGCGGGTGTTCGTACACCAATGCATATAACAGAAATGGAAGAAAAATTCCCTGAAGCATTTAAACAATTTAAAGAAGTATGTGCTACTTTGGAAGAACATTATAAAGATATGCAAGATATGGAATTTACTGTTGA
>CANPXU010000030.1 GCA_947586825.1 uncultured Bacilli bacterium
AATACTGCCTTAGGTTCATCACCAGGATTTAATTTGCTAATTATAGTTTCATTTCCAGATATTTGAGCAATAAATTCTATATAATGTTCTTTTGTCATAGGATGAGCTACCTCTCCTACTATAACTTCGTTTGTATCGCCTACTTTATGACATACCGGAATATGTTTTTCGGTGGCAGCTTCTTCTGTACCGGGAACTAATTCCTTTAAAGTTTCACCACAGCACTCTAGAGTACTACCGCCATTTAGAAAGGTTACTACCTTTCCACAATTTAAACATTTATAAAATTTCATTTTAATCTTCCTTTCTCACAAAATATTCAGATCCTACTCCACACATAGGACATTTAAAATCATCAGGTAAAGTATCGCCATAATATACATAGCCACATATTTTGCAAACCCATGCTGTTTTGCCTTTTTCGGTTTTAACTTTAATAAAATCATCTTTATGTTCTTGATAATAGCCATAGCTCATAGCTTCACCATCTTTATAAACATCAGCTTCAATTAATTTGCCTATAAATAAAGTATGAGTATCATTTTCAATAACATCTACTTTTTCACAAAGCATATAGCCTAAAGAAGAATCAATAACATTAATACCTTCAACTTCATTTAAAGAACACTTTTCAAACTTATCAATATCTTTCATTGAATTAAAGCCGAATGTTTGAATAATCTCAGAATCCGTATCCATACCAAGCACTGATAAGGCAAAAGTATCATTCTCATGCATAAGTTTATTTGTATAATTTTGTTTCATTACGGCAACCGCAATCAATGGATTATCTCCACTACTTATTTGATTTACAGCATCTACAATACAACCGCCACCTTTAGTTGTAAGAACATACATGCCTTGAGTTATCTTTCTCGTTATCTTTTTATTTTTCATTTTACTTGCCCCTTTTAATTAATTTTTCTTTTCAAGTATTCTATGCATTTGGCTACCTAGTTCTTCACCTGGTAGGTTTTGCATATAGCCATGATATTCTCTGTCAATTTGGCCCTCTAAAGTATAATAGTAGATTTGGCAACACTTCAAATCTCTTACTACCCATATTGGTTTAGTAGGTCTAATGCCTAAATGCCAATATCCTTTAAAGCCTACTGAGCCCATACCCGCAGAGCAATGTACATGAAGTCCATTTCTTCCAAGAGAACTTCTACCACTCATCATCGGCACTAAATTTCGTGTTTCGGTCCATTCATTAGTTCTTCCTAGATAAACTTCATCAGGGTAAAGCCACATCCCATCATTTATTTCCATATTTTTGATAGCATTTTTCTTCTTTATATCCAAGATAGGATCAGAATATACCCCGATAACATTATTTAAAGTTAAATTTACTGAGTTAGGATTTATAACTATCTTACTTTGGTCATTAATCACAATGTCGGGATTATCTCCGGCCATTCTCTCTACTATCTCAGGGCCACTAAGCATACCAACATCATAAGTTCCATAAGATATACCATTAACAGATTGCATATCATCACTTGGACCTAAACTTTCAAAAAATGATAAATTAGCAATCCGCAAATCAGGATAAATTATCGTCGGTTTAGTTGCTACAATACTTAAAAGCATCGGACCCGAAAATCCATCATATTTATATCCACTATTATGTTCAATGCTTACGCCCAATAAACTCATTGCCACCTTACCATGTAAAACGGGAACAAAGCCATGGGCTTCGACTTCTTCAACGGTTCTTGCTAAATAAACTTTATGAGGTTGTAGCAAAAGTCCTGTTTCAGGGATGATAACTTTATGAAGATTATTTGGTCTATCATTAATTACCTCTTCACGATACGTAGCACCCATTTTGGAATCTAATACGGCATAATCATAAGTATATAATACATTTCCTAGTCTTATATCGACACTATTAGGCTTTTGCAAAGCATTACGACTTAAGTTTTGAATAACTATGTTTCCCTGTTCCATTTGCTTTTTTACTTCAATATTACTTAGCATTTATATCCCTCTTTCTAACTTGAGTATACTCTTCACTTAATCTTGAAGTTGTAGGAGCAACTTGGCCAAAATATTTACCACGATAAAGAGTATCGCTATCACCAATTAAGGGATTGTATGACACATATCCAACAGGCATATTTGGATAAATTATCGTTGGGAAAGAACATACTATCTCAAGGGTCCAAGTTCCTTCGAAACCATTGTCACCAAAACCAGCAGTAATATGAACTTCCATGCCTAGAGCTGCTAATTCTTCTGTTCCTTGTAATAAGGGAACAAAACCATAAGTTTTAGTAAACTCATTAGTTCTACCAATATATAGTTCATTAGGCTTTAATATTAATCCCTCTTCAGGAATCTCCATTTCTACAAAGGGAGCTGGCTGCGTAACATCTAATGATGGTGCATCATAATATTTTATTGTTTTTCCAAGAGTTACACCAATACAATTTTCCTGTATATTATCTTCAGCATTATCAACGTAAATCGAACCTCTTTTTATTTCTTCTGCAATACCTTCTCTGTTTAACATTTTCTACCTCATCAAATGTTATTTTACCAATTTTAAAATTATTAAGCAATTAGTTTTGAGGAATTTGTAATAATGTATTATAATGATAGATATGAAAAAAGTTGTTGTTCATGGAACGTTTGATATATTTCATTATGGTCATCTTAATTATTTAGAAAAAGCTAAAAAATATGGTGACTATTTAATTGCTTTAGTAGCTTCAGATAAATTAGCTGAGGAACGTGGCAAAAATCTATACTTTAATGAGCAAATTAGAAAAAGAATAATATCTTCTTTAAAAATAGTAGATGAAGCTATCATTCGTAATACTAATATAACTAAAGAATTATTAAAGAGTTTAGAAGCCGATATTTTTGTAACAACTGATAATGATTTAGCAAACTTATTAAAAGATGATATTAATGTCATAGTCTTACCCCGAACCGAAGGCATATCATCAACTTTAATACGTAATCACATAAAAAAAGAAGAAAAGTAATTATTTTTCTTCTTTTTTAGTAGTTTTCTTTGCAGGTGCTTTCTTAGCTGCTGGCTTTTTAGAATCTTCTTCCTTCTTAGTAGAAGAGCCTTCATTACCTTCTTTAATAATTTCTAATGCTCTATGCATTGTCATATCGTATCTAACAATATCTAAAGAGCCATAAGCCTTTATTAATTCATCAACTGAGATACCATAGTTATCAGCCATTTCTTTAGCTTGTTTTTCAACTTCTTTATCAGTAAATTCAATCTTTTCTTTTTCTGCTATCTCTTCAATTAGATAACGATATTTAATTCTCTTAGTAGCTTCAGGAGTCATTAATTTATGTAAATCATCATGAGATTGACCAGTTATTTGATAATATTTTTCTAAGTCCATTCCTTGCATCTTAAGTTGCTCTTCATATTGATGCATCATGTGATGTACTTCATCATCAATAATTTCGTCATTAATATCAACGGTCATATTAGATGCCGCTTTTTCAAGACATTCATCAATAAATTTATCTTCTAAATCATGATTTTTATGTTCCTCAAGATGTTCTTTAACTTTCTTTCTCAAATCTGCTACTGTCTTAACTTCATCATCGTAACCTAAATCTTTAAAGAAATCTTCATTAACTTCAGGAAGAACTCTTGTCTTAACTTCATGAATAGTTACATCAAATTTAACATCTTTGCCTTTTAGATTTTCAACATAATCTTCAGGAAATTTTAAATTTAATGTTACTTTTTCACCAGCTTTATGGCCTATTAAACCTTCTTCAAAACCAGGGATAAATGAATGAGCACCAATTTCAAGAGCATAATTTTCAGCAGAACCACCATCAAGCTTTTCACCATCTACATAACCTTCGAAATCGATTACAGCAGTATCGCCATTTTCAACATCACTATTGTCGCCTTTAACAACTAAATCAGCCATTTGATTACGTAAATTTTCGATTTCAGTATCGATTTCTTCTTCACTTACTTTAGCTTTTTCCTTCTTAATACCTAAGTTAGTATAAGCTCCTAGAGTAATTTTAGGTCTATTTACAATAGTAAATTTAAATATAACATTACTATCAGAAATACCTGTAACATCTACTTTTGGTTCAATCGCAGGTTTTAAATCTTTGTGATCTTTTAAAAGTTGTTGATATGCTATTTGCATAGCAAAATCAACAGCATCCATATATAAAGATTCAATACCAAATTTCTTTATATAAATATCTTTAGGTACACTACCTTTTCTAAACCCATCTACCTTAACATCTTTTTTCTTTTTATCATAAGCTTTATCAAGAGCTTCTTTCCACTCACTGGCAAGTTTAATTTCTATTTCTAAAACATTTTCTTTCATATAAACTTTCTCCTTCACTTCTTTTGTATTATACCTTATTTTAGAACTCTTTACAAGAAGATTATCTAGCTTTATCTTGAGACAAAACAGCAATATCTATTGACCTATAATAATTATTCTTTAACTTATCAATTTCCTTCATAAGCATAAAGTAGTCATCATCTTTTAAGAATGGTCTTCTTTCCTCAATAAAATATGCTAAAGCCTCAATACGACTACAGAACTCCGGTTCAAAGTAATCAGTAAGCTTATTAATAACAAATTTAGTTTGAATACCATTTACATCATCTTTTATATATAGCTGGTCGAGTATTCCATCACATATATAAATTGATGATGCTAAACCACTTTTAAGATAATTTAATAAAGCTTGCATTGCTATTACAAGAAAGCTAGTATCAGGAACTTCAAATCCCGCTACTAAGTCACAAGCTTTACAATAAATATTTTTTATATTATCGTTATATAGCCCATTTTTAAAAACTACTATATCTGTTTCATAACCGTAGGATTTTAAAATATCTAATATAGCCGATGTTAGCTCAAAATCATAAAATGTATCACGAATAGCAATTTTATAATTTTTACTAGCAAGCATAGGAACAAGCCTCATCAAAGCTGTTAAGTTATCTTCTTTCATAGCATCTTCTGCTATATTAGGATAAAAAGTATATAATGCCCCACATAAGGGATTAAAAAAAGACAAATCCAAGAGGCTTAAAAATATCGTATTATTATCATATTTACAGCAATGTTTAAAAGAACTTAAAAAGCCTTTTGCTTCATAGATATATGTTGCTTTCTTTTCTTCAGTTTTGCCCACAGTAAGAGCTACAAACGCATTATTTACCATCGTAGTTAATTCTTCATTTGTTAGTTTACTTACTTGCTTAACCGTTTGTAGTTCCATAACTAGCCTCTTTTTCTAATAGCTATTATTATAATTTATTTGTTAACCACTTTCAAGGAATAAATACCTTGTCAAAAAAATAAAATTAAATATCATGAAAAAAGAAGGCAAATTACTATTTATAATGGTTATTCTCTTGTCATTATTTGGTATGGTTATGATTTATTCTGCTAGTTCTATTTGGGCCAAGTATAAATTTAATGATAGTTTTCACTTTGCTAAATATCAACTTATATTTATTATTGTAAGTACAATTGTAATGATCATTATTTCTAAAATAGACTATCATATATATAAAGATAAAATAAAATTAATTCTATTTATATCGTTACTTCTACTTATTTTGGTTTTGATACCTGGAATAGGAAGCGTTAGAAATGGCTCACGTAGTTGGTTTTCTATAGGACCGATTGGCCTTCAGCCCAGCGAGATATCTAAAGTAGCTTTAATTATCTTTCTAGCTAACTATCTTGCCAAAAACAAAAAACCTTTAGAAAGGAAAATTAGTACTATCTTTCCCCCTTTTATTGTTATTTTTATCTTTTTTCTATTAATTATTTTAGAGCCAGATATGGGAAGCGCCATGGTAATAATCTTAACTCTTGTTTGCATCATTTTTATATCAGGTTTAAAGCTTTCTTTTTTTGCTTATCTTGGCATATTAGGTCTTTTAGGAGTTGCCGGACTTATCATCATTGCTCCCTATCGTATCAAAAGAATTGTCTCTTTTATTAATCCTTGGTCAGACCCTTTAGGAAGTGGATATCAAATTATTCAATCATTATATGCTATAGGACCCGGAGGATTATTTGGCCTTGGGTTTGGAAACTCAATCCAGAAACAATTTTATCTGCCTGAACCCCAAACAGATTTTATCTTTTCAATTATTTCCGAAGAATTTGGGTTTTTAGGCATTTTAATAGTCACTGCTATCTTTGGCTTTGTCTTTTATCTTATAGTTAAAATTGCTTTAAAACAAAGTGATCTTTTTGCTAAGTATTTATGTTTTGGACTTGGTATGCAGATTTTGCTTCAAGCCTTACTTAATCTTTGCGTAGTTGTAGGATTAATTCCCGTTACAGGAGTAACTCTTCCCTTTCTATCCTATGGAGGTTCTTCTTTGTTCGTAAGTATGGCAAGTATCGGTATTATTTTAAATATTTCTAGAAATAATTAAAATAGTTATTGGTACATATAACATCTTACATTCATATAAAAATCAGATAATCTATGTTAAAATATTTGTAATATTAGAGATTGGAGACATAAAAATGACAAAAACTAACGCAAATGATTTTTTGGGTAAGGAGGTATCTGTTAAAATTGATCGACCACTTGGATCAAGACATCCTAAACATGGATTTATGTATATGCTAAATTATGGATTTATACCTAATGCCATTAGTGGAGATGGCGAAGAACTTGATGCTTATTTACTAGGTGAATTTGAACCTGTAGAAGAAAGCAAAGGAAAAGTAATTGCTTTAATCCATAGAACAAATGATGATGACGATAAATTAATTATTTCAAAAGATGGCAAAGAATACTCTGATGATGCAATTAGAGCAATGACAGAATTTCAAGAGCGCTTCTTTGAATCGGTTATTATTCGCTAAAAGCCAAAGTTCAAGAAAATAAAAGGTTAAACAATGAACAAAATATATATAGTTAGGCATGGTAAGACTGACTGGAATGATCAAAGGCTACTGCAAGGAACTACTGATATAAAATTAAATGAAGAAGGAATTAAACAAGCTGAAAAACTAGCTTCTCAAATAGATTATAGTGACATTGATATTTGCTTATGTTCTCCTTTAAAGAGAACAAGACAAACTGCTGAAATATTAGCTGGCAATCAAGTAAAAATAATTTATGATTCTATGCTAATAGAAAGATGCTTCGGCACTTACGAAGGAAAACCGATTGACTTTGATTTAACCGAAAAACAATGGGATTATAAATTAAATGATGATTTCCACAGTATAGAAAGCTTACATAATTGTTTAAAAAGAGCAAAGAATTTCTTAGACAAAATAAAAAAAGAATATCCCAATAAAACATTATTAATAGTATCACACGGTAGTTTTATAAAAGCTCTTCATTTTAATTTAATAGGTTATGATGAAAATACCGACTTTTTATCATTTAATCCACAAAATTGTGTTATATATGAATATGTAATTGATTAATAAATTTAATATCAACAAAAAAGGCTATTGTTACTACAATAGTCTTTTTGATTAGTAATTTTTAAATCTATTTTTATTATTGGTATATATTAGTGTTGCAACTCCTCCGATAGCAAATAAACTTAATACAACACTTGGTACAAAAACTCCTGTATTAGGGTTTTCTTTACCTCCATCTGGTGTCACAGTATTATCTGGAGTTACATCAGGATTAACGTCTGGATCAGGATCTGGTGTTGGGTCCACATCAGGAGTAACAGGAGTAGCTTCGGTAGTTACATTCAAGGTCTCACTTAGATGACTGCTACCAACTAATTGAATTTTATAATAATAATTAGTAGAAGGTTTAACAGTATTATCTACAAGAGTAACACCTGTCAAGCAATTTTCTGGTGTATCTATAAGTTCATAAGCATCATCACTATTAGTAGTTGCACGATATAAGTAACAACTTGCTTTATAATTTGCACTATCTGTAGGAGTTCCTTCCACAGTAGGTTTTATAGCTACTGAATTATGTTTAATAGTTCCTGCTGAAATAGTAGGCGTTTTTTCAAGTAATTGTCTAATATATCTATCACCATATTTATCAATCATATTTTTTATTTTATCAGTATCAAGAGTCATTACTATTGATGAAATATCACCAGATTTTTCTAAAACTTTACCTTCTCTAATAAAAGCTTCACTATTTGGTAAACCAGATGCTGATAATGAATATTTATATGCTATAGAAAAGCTGTTATTATTTTCAACTATTGATAGATCTTCAGGTAAAGAAATATTTTCATTTCCACTTACAGATAATATCGCTTCCAAAACATTATCTAAAATCTTGAAAGTAGCATCAACATCTTTCATTACTGTGCCTTCAATTAAGTTATCTTCTGGTCTTGTGTACGACAAATTATTTTGGTTAGAATCATACACAAAGTTTAATAATTGATCGCTATTGCTACTGCATTTAATTATTAATTTATTATTACTATCTTTTTCAGCTTTTACACTACCCTTACATGTACTAGTATCAACTGAAACATTATATTCATTAAATTTTTTAGCAATGTTTTCTACTGTAATGCTTTGGGCATTTACGCTTAGCATTCCTAAAAAAGTTATCATACTAGCTAATAATATATATTTTATTTTTTTCATACTTTACAGCCCTCTATCCTATTTAAATGTTACCATAAATCCTAATAATGTTAAATATTTATAATATTAATTTACACTAAATTTAAGCTATTATGTGATGTTATACACGTTTTTTTATGGTAAGATTTTCCATATTAGATGTTATACTATTATCAAGGAGACTATATGAAAAAAATATTAATCGTTATAGCAGTTATTTTAATTGGAGTTATATGCTATTTTTTAGCTATAACTAAAACTGATGAAGGAACAACTAATTCTTTAAAAAATGAATTAAGTAACCCTGAGCAAGAAGATGAAGTGCAAAAACTTTTTAATAGTATGACTTTAGAAGAAAAAATTGCTCAAATGCTTATTATCGATTTTCAAGGCAAGACTATCTCCGATAATGAACTTAATTTATTAAGAGAAATCAAACCCGGAGGCTTTATTCTTTTTGGCGAAAACTTTACTACTTATGATGCTACTTTAAATTTAATCAAAAATATTAAAGCGACTAGTGATATACCTATGTTTATTTCTGTAGATGAAGAAGGTGGCAGAGTATCTAGACTTGTTAATATTAGTGATGTACAGATGCCTAGCATACCTCCGATGTTTAGAGTTGGTAATACTCATGATGAAGAACTTGCATATCAAGTCGGGAAAATAATTGGCCAAAGATTAAATGTATTTGGCATTAACATGGACTTTGCTCCAATACTTGATATATACTCTAATCCCAATAATACCGTTATCGGTGATCGAGCTTTTGGAACTGATGCCAAAGTATATACAATGGCCATGCAAGTAGCCAAAGGATTAAATGATCAAAATGTCATAAGTGTTTATAAGCATTTTCCTGGTCATGGTGATACTGCAGCCGATTCACATTATGAACTTCCTGTAGTAACAAAATCGCTCGAAGAGCTTCAAAATCTTGAACTTATCCCCTTTCAAAAGGCAATAGATAATGGTGCTGAAGTTATAATGGTAGCCCATCTTGCAATGCCAAACATCACAAGTGATAATACGCCATCTTCCCTATCAAAAGAAATTATAACTGATCTTTTAAAAGATAAAATGGGATATAATAATCTTGTTATAACTGATTCTCTTAAGATGAAGGCTATTACTGATAATTATTCTGAAAAAGATATTTATAAATTAGCAATTAATGCCGGAGTTGATATACTACTTATGCCACAGGATCCTCAAAACGCCATTAATTTAATAAAAGAAATGGTTGAAAATGAAGAAATTAATATTGAAAGAATAAATGATTCAGTAATGAAAATACTTAGACTTAAAGCTTTAAAATTAAATAATAATTATGATACATGCTTAGATAAAAAATATTTAAATTTACCTGAACAAGAAGAAGTCTTAAACAAAATAAATTGACTTCTTCTTTTTTTATTATTAATATATTAACCATGGAAAAAAGAGATTCATTAATAAAATGTGGATATGAATGTGGGTTTGCTCCCAAAAAATTTGATTCTAGAATTGAAGATATTTCTAGTTTTTTAATGGCTACTGATTTGGAAAGTAAACCCTTTTATATTCAAGCTAACTTAAAAAGAATTATTAATTTAACGGAAGCATTTTATTCTCAATGTTTTACTTCTCTACACTCAGTATTATCATTAGATAAAACTGACTCTTCTTTATACCCTTCTCTTCAATCTCAAAATAATATTCCACCACAAAGTTTTGTTGTTAGAGAGTACTCGCCATTTAGAATTCCTATCATTTTAAAAAATGGGTATACGTTCAGTTCTTCAATGGTTCTTCATGGTTTTAAATGTCCTAGAGAGGAATTAGGAGGTCTTAATCCAGTCGTAGTAAGTCAAATTAATTTAAAAAAACCTTTCACTGATTTTTCCTTTATTTGTTATGCTCATGAAATAATGCATTCGCAAATTGATACCCTATATGGAGCTGTAAAAGATTATCATAATATTGAAGTATTACCTATCTTTATTGAAAAGTTAATGGCTTATGCACTTGATTTAGATGTATTTCATGAAATAGAAAAAGAAAGATTATACTTTTTATGTGTTTCCATTCGAAATATGTTTGATGATAAGACTGATAATACATCATTTAAATACTACTATTCAACATTAAAAGCCGAAGCTTTATTTGATATGTTTATTAATTCTTCAGAAAATGATAGAAAAGTTATTATGGATTATATTCAAATGATTATAAATGGTGAAATAACTCTTGAGGAAGTACTTGATGGTTTTGGCATAACTATTGAAAGTAGTTTAAACTTAAATGCTATAAAAAGGAATCTATCTAGGTAATAACCCGTGTAATTAATTCATATAATTACATGGGTGATTTTTTTGTTTTATAGTAAAATTCATACAAGAATTCGTTTTGTTTTTATTGCTGTAATTTTAGTATTAATAATGGTTATTATTAAAGTTTTTTATATTCAAGTATTTTCTTATAATAAACTTAAAAATCTTTCCGATGATTTATATAGTAGAAAGCTTCCCTTAGCTGCAGATAGAGGTCAAATTCTAGATCGTAATGGCAAAGTGTTAGCCACGAATATCACTACTACATCTTTAGTCGTTGTACCAAGGCAGATTGAAGATAAAGAAAAAGTAGCCAAAGATTTAGCCGATATTCTCGGTGTCAGTTATGATGATATGTATGAGCATATAAATAAGAAAACATCTATTGAAAGAGTTCACCCTGAAGGAAGGCAATTATCTTATGAGATCGCCGAAAAAATTGAAGCTTTAAATTATGATGGTGTTTATCTTCTTAAAGAAAGTAAAAGATACTACCCATATGATGAACTTTTATCTCACACTCTTGGTTATGTAGGAATTGATAATCAAGGTTTGTCAGGCATTGAACTTGAGTATGATAGTTATCTTACGGGTGAAAATGGCTCAATTAAATATTTTTCAGACGGCAAAGGTAATAGACTAAAAACTGCCGAAGTTTATGAAGCTCCTACACCAGGAGTTACGGTCCAACTTACGATTGATTTAGACTTACAACTTGCTGTTGAAAATGAACTTAATAATATAATGAGCAAATATACTCCCGAAAATGCCCTAATAGTTGTCCAAAACCCTAAGACAGGTGAAATACTTGCTATGGGTTCAAGGCCAGCTTTTGATTCTAATAATTATAAAAAATATAGTATTGATGTTATCAACCGTAATCTTCCAATATGGAAAACATATGAACCAGGTTCAACATTTAAAATAATTACTTTAGCTGCATCTCTTGAAGAAAAAACAGTTGACTTGTTTAAAGATACATTTACTGATCCAGGAGCCATAACCGTTGAAGGAGCTACCCTTCACTGTTGGAAAGCGGGAGGCCACGGAACACAAACCTATCTGCAAGTAGTAGAAAATTCATGTAACCCTGGTTTTGTTAATCTAGGTCTTAAACTAGGAACTGACAGGTTAATGAAATATATTAAAGACTTTGGTTTTGGAACTAAAACAGGAATTGATTTAAATGGTGAAACATCAGGTATTTTATTTAAAGAAGAAAACATGGGCTTAGTGGAAACCGCTACTACAGCTTTTGGTCAAGGCATAAGTGTAACGCCTATTCAACAAACTACCGCAGTATCGGCTGCGATTAATGGTGGCAAATTATATAAACCTTATATTGTTAAAAGTTTAATTGAAACTAATACAAATACTGTTCTTGATGTTACTAAACCTACTTTAATTCGCAGTGTAATATCAGAAGATACTTCTTCTTTGGTAAGATATGCCTTAGAAAATGTTGTTGCCAATGGTTCCGGCAAAAATGCTTATATTGAAAACTATCGTATTGGGGGCAAAACGGGAACAGCTCAAAAAGTAATTAATGGTACATATTCGGCTAGTAGTTATATTCTTTCTTTCATGGGATTTTTGCCTGCTGATGACCCTGAGCTTGTTGTTTATGTAGCTATTGATGGTCCCCATAATGTCGTGCAATATGGTGGAACCGCTTCAGCCCCCGTTGCCAAAAACATTATGAAAACCGCGATAGAACTTTATGATATAAAACCATCTAAAGAAGGAATGCCTAGAGAATATACATGGTTAGATCAAAAATATGTAGTCTTACCAGATGTAACAGGCAAATCTTTAGAAGAAGCCAAAAAGATTCTAAAAGGTTTTAAACTTACCTATTCTGGCGAAGGTGATACAATTTATTATCAAACCCCAAAAGGTGGTACTTATGTTAAAGAAAATGGTGCCATTATGTTAATGCTTTCATAAGGAGTCTATATGTTAATACTTACTAAATCCATAATATCTTTAATCTTAGGTTTTATCCTTTCTATTCTAAGTGGAGCCATCATTATCTTTCTTTTAAAAAAATTTAATATCAAACAAAATGTATCTAAAATGTTAAATGAAAGACATGCTAAAAAGCAAGGAACTCCAACAATGGGCGGTCTAATCTTTGTCTTAAGTACTCTATTTATTATATTATGTTTATTTATCAATAAAGATTTAGAGGTAACTTATAATTTCTTTATTATTATTTTAATCTTTATTTCTTATGCCATTTTAGGAGGACTAGATGACTTTATTAAAATAGTATTTAAAAATAATAAAGGGTTATCTGTCTTAACAAAATTTACAATTCAAGTAATTCTTGCCATAATTTTCTTTTACTTCTTTATCTTGGTAGGAAATAATACCATTATAGACTTTCATTTTTTTCAAATTGATTTGCACTTTTTATATGGCTTCTTTATTCTCTTTCTTTTAGTCGGAACATCTAATGCTGTAAATATTACCGATGGACTTGATGGCTTATGTGCAGGTCTTTGTGCTATTTCTTTTATCACTTATGGCATCATAGCATGGAATAGTAGTTATATCGTTGGATATCAAGAAATAGCTATTTTTTGTTTTATTTTGACGGGTGCTCTTATTGGTTTTCTTTTTTATAACTTTTATCCAGCGAAAATATTTATGGGTGACTTAGGTTCCCTTTCATTAGGAGCCACCCTAGCATCTATAGCAATCATTCTTAAAAATGAATTATCCTTAATATTAATAGGCATTGTCTATATTATCGAAACCTTATCTTCACTAATCCAAATAATATCCATTAAATTATTTAAAAAAAAGATATTTAAAAAAAGCCCTCTTCACCATCATTTTGAAGAATTGGGCTTTGTCGAGTCAGATATTATTAAAATATTTTATACTGTCGGATTACTTTTCTCTTTAATTGCCTTGATTATTTATGTATGGCATTAATTTATGACACACCATCAGTGCCTGTTAGAACGAGCCGAGAGCCAGCGCCGCCATCCGCAGCGCCAGTGCCCCTAAGGAAGTAGAACTGACCAGCAAGTACTCCGTCGTAGAAACCGCCACCTCGAAGGAACCACGGGTTCGCAGAGTCAACGAAGTCCGAACTGTCGGCGTACCAACTATTGTGATACCTTTTTACATCACTATCGAAATAATAATAAAATGGTCCCATTTCTCCCGTTGCATCACCTAGTATTCTTTTATTATATGATGTTATATTGCTATCCGCTGGATACGCATCAATATAACCTGATTTCATATATGTAGTTATATCGCTAGGCTCAAATCCACTTGCATCACCAGCTATTTTTTGACCATTATTTATCATT
>CANPXU010000031.1 GCA_947586825.1 uncultured Bacilli bacterium
GAAGTAGAAGGCAAAGTTTCCGAAGTTTTAAAAGGTGGCTTATATCTTGTAGAACTTCCAAACGGGCATACTGTTGAAGCCTACGTTTCTGGTAAAATGCGTATTAACATGATACGTATCTTACCAGGTGATACTGTTACAGTAATGCTAACGCCTTATGATTTAACACGTGGGATAATAACATGGAATAAAAGATAGGAGTGAAATTATGAAAGTTAGACCATCTGTAAAAAAGATTTGCAAGAAATGCAAAATTATAAGAAGAAAAGGAAAAGTAATGGTTATTTGTAATAACCCTAAACATAAACAAGTTCAAGGATAGGAGAAAATATGGCAAGAATTAAAAATATTGAATTACCAGGTGAAAAACAAGCTTGGATAGGTCTTACTGCTATATATGGTATTGGTAAGAGCCTAGGCAAAACTATTTGTAAAGATGCAAAAGTTGACGCTGCAAAAAAGGTTAAGGATTTAACTGAAGATGAAATAACTGCTATTCGTAAAGAAGTAGAAAAGTACTTAACTGAAGGAGATCTTCGTAGAGATACGCAAATGAATATTAAGAACAAGATGGAAATTAACTGCTATGAAGGTATTAGACATAAAAAAGGACTACCTGTTAGAGGACAAAGAACTAACAGAAATGCTCGTACTAGAAAAGGTAGAGGAAAAGTAGTTGCTAACAAGAAAAAGGTAGGAAAGTAGGAGGATAGACAATGGCATATAATAGAAGAAAGAAAAAAGTAAAGAAGACTGTTGTTGAAGCAGAAGCTCATATTCATGCTACTTATAATAATACAATTGTTACAATAAGTGATCCTGATGGAAATGCTATTAGCTGGTCATCTTCAGGAAGAATCGGTTACAAAGGTAGTAAAAAGAAAACTCCATTTGCTGCAGGACTTGCTGCTGAAGCTGCTGCTACAGCTGCTAAAGATGCAGGCGTTGTTAAAGTAGATGTCTATGTTAAAGGTTTAGGACCTGGTAGAGAAAATGCTATCAGAAGTCTTCAAACTGCTGGCCTTGAAATTGTAAGTATTAATGACGAAACACCAGTTCCACACAATGGATGTCGTCCACCAAAAAGACCAAGAAATTAATATAAAAGGGAGGAATTTTGATGATTAAATTTGAAAAGCCTGAATATAAGATTACAGAATATGATCAAAGCAATTTTTATGGAAAGTTCGAACTAGAACCACTTGAAAGAGGATTTGGTACTACTATAGGAAATGCTTTAAGAAGGGTATTACTTTCAAGTTTACCTGGAAGTAGTGTTATCTCTGTTAAAATTGACGGAGTTATGCATGAATTCCAAAAGATTGATGGAATAATTGAAGATGTAACAACAATTATTCTTAACATCAAAAAATTAGTTGTAAAAAATCATACTGAAGATATCAAAGTATTACACTTATCTGCATCAACTGAAGGAGTAGTTACTGCTTCAATGATTGAAAAAGATGCTGATATTGAAATAATTAATCCAGACCTTGAAATATGTACACTTGTTAAGGGTGGAAAAATTGATATGGAACTTACTATTGCTAATGGTAGAGGCTATGTTGAAGCTAAAGCTAATAAGCAAAGAATGGGTAATTTACCAGTAGGTACTATTCCAGTTGATTCTAATTTCTCACCAATTGAAGTTGTTAAGTATGATGTACTTGATACTCGTGTTGGTCAAAATGAAAACTATGATAAATTAATTTTAGAGGTAACTACTGATGGTAGTATGACTCCTGAAGAAGCTATAGCACTTGCTGCTAAGATTCTTGTTGAACATTTTAATTTAATGGTTGATTTAAATGAAATTGCTAATGTTGCTGACATTATGCAAGAAAAACATGTTGATACTATGGCTAAGACACTTGAAACTCCAATTGAAGAAGTTGAATTCTCAGTTAGAGCTTATAACTGCTTAAAGAGAGCTGGTATCCATACAATTCAAGATTTAGTTAATAAAAAAGAAGTAGAAGTTACTAAGATTAGAAACTTAGGTAAGAAATCTTTAAAAGAAGTTCTTGATAAAGTTGCTGATCTAGGACTTGAGTTTAAGGAGTAAAATATGGCATATCGTAAATTAGGAAGAAATAACCAAGTTAGAAGAAGCATTTTAGCAGGACTTACTAAAGATGTAATTATGCATGAAAGCATTATTACTACTGAAGCTAGAGCTAAAGAAGTTCGCAAATTTGTTGATAAGATGGTTACCTATGGTAAGAATGGTACATTAGTATCTCGTAGAAAAGCTCTTGCTTTCCTACATAATGATAGCGAAGTTGTTGATAAAGTATTTAATGATTTAGCTAAGAGATACGAAACTCGTAACGGTGGATATACAAGAATTATTAAAATAAATGAACGCCGTGGCGATGATGCTTTACAAACAAAAATAGAATTAGTATAGTGATAAACTATACTTTTTTTATACTCAAAATAAAAAAGAAGTGTTAGTAGCCTAACATTTCCTTATTTTTCAGCAACTGATTTTTTATATGGCTTTCTTTCATCTGTTAATCCGAGCAAATAATCTGTAGAAGTATTATAAAATTTAGCTAATTTAATAAGTAAATCAATTGGTAACTGCCTTTTTCCTAATTCATAGTAGCTATAAGCAACCTGTGAAACATTGAGTATTTTAGCAACCTCTGATTGGGTTAAATCTTTATCTTCACGTATTTCTTTTATTCTACTCATAATTAACACCTTTTCTTAATTGTAATGTAAAACAAAATGTTTTATTGACTTTTAAAACAAACTGTTATAAGATGATTTAAGATAAAACATATTGTTTTAAATAAAATAAGGGATTTAATGATGAAGAAAGTCTTAATTATAATATTAATTTTTTTAATTAGTATATTTATATTTTTCTATAGCAAGAAAGATGCAGATACAAAAAGTAATAAAGATATAGCTTTTTATTATGAAGAGAATGTTGGTAATTATGTTGAAGGTGCGGACGATCAGTGGAAATCTGGAGAATATGCTTTAAATGTTCAAAATAGTATCTGTGATGGAGAAAAAAACCCTAATTATTTGTCTTGGAATAATGATGATAATACAATAATTTTAAAAAGAGACAAAGATATAAAATGCAGTTTATATTTTGATAAAAAAAAGAAGTTTACTTTATTATCTGGTTTTCCTATTGAGGGAAGTGATCGGGAGCTTACAAATATTTTAGGAACAGACGGTGATTTTGAAGATGCTAGTGCTTGGGAAGGAAGAGTTGAGGTTGCAGCCCAAATACATTCTTATGTGGCTTGTGAAACATCTTCTAATTATGTTAAACATGGTAAAACATCATGTAAGATATCCGGAAAAAGTGAATATGTTGAAACAATGGTAACATCTACAAATAACTATCATATAGAACAAGACCACAATTATTATGTTAAATTAAATTCTTATAATGATAGTAATTTAAATGTTAGTATTGAGTATTGGTGGCCACCTAGTTCAACTGATAAAGGAGTATATTTTGTGCCTTCAAATTATGAACATAAAAATTGGAAAACTTTTAGTTATTTAGGCCAAAATGTTGCTGCCGGTACTAACGATATTCAAATACGAATTGATAATAATAATGCTTATAGAAACTTAGATTTATATTTTGACGAACTTATAATGGTTGATTTAACAACTAGCTATGGAGATATTATTCCATCTAAAGAAGATTTAGATAATACTTTAATCTATTTTGACGATACAGTTTATATGAAAAGCATAATGGGTTTACAGGGTGAATTTAAAGTAAGTGGTGTTTCTGATAATCAGAAAATAGAATGTAATAATGATGGAGTAGCTAATGTAAGTAATGGAGTAGTAACTATAACAGGTAATAGCCCATATGTCACTTGCTATTTAAAAAATGGATAAAAACAAAGTAAAGCTTTATCAAGACTTTACTTTTTTTATAAAAAATTATTAGTTAAATTATATGTACTTTTCTTGTATTTATATGCTAAAATATAGTAGTATGTAAGGAGCGGTAAATATGGCTAGAGTAATATCATTAGTAAATCAAAAAGGTGGAGTAGGCAAAACTACCTCTAGTATAAATTTAGCGGCTGCTTTAGGACAATTAGGCAAGAAAACTTTGCTTATTGATATGGATCCTCAAAGTAACGCTACCACTGGCTGTGGGCTTAATTCTAGTGATTTTGAAGATGATATTTACGAAGTAATTACGGGACTTTGCAAAACAGAAAAAGCCATATATAAGACGAAGTTCAAGAATTTAAGCATTATTCCCTCTACTTTAAATTTAGCGGGTATTGATGTTGAATTTGTAAAAAAGATGTTTGCTGATAATACTTTTCAAAGAAATAATCAACTTCGTGATGCTCTAGAATCAGTTAAAGAAAAATATGATTATATAATTATAGATTGCCAACCTTCATTAGGCTTATGTACTATGAATGCTTTGGTTGCTAGCGATGCTGTTATAATACCAGTTCAATGTGAATTCTATGCTCTTGAAGGTATTACCCAATTATTAAATTCTATTATTATGGTACAAAATAGTATGAATCCCGAACTTAGAATCGAAGGAGTTCTTCTTACCATGCTTGATGGTAGAACTAATATTGGTTTAGAAGTTATTGAAGAAATAAGAAAATATTTTAAAGATAAAGTGTTTAATACAATTATCCCTAGACTAGTAAGATTAGTAGAGGCTCCTTCACATGGGAAACCTATTAATGAATATGATCCTGAAAGCCGTGGAGCTGAAGCTTATCACAATTTAGCAAAGGAAGTGATTGAAAGAGATGGCTGCGAATAAAAAGGCCTTAGGAAAGGGACTTGAAGAATTATTTTCAAATGCTTCTTTAACATTTGATAGTTTTGAAGAGCAAATAGTTAAAGAAGAAAAAAATAACAGTATGGAAATTCCTCTTAGTGAAATAAGATCAAATCCATATCAACCACGTAAAACATTTGATGAAGATGCTTTAAATGAACTTGCTGAGTCTATTAAAGAATATGGCATAGTTGAGCCTATTATTGTTAAAAAAAGCATTAAAGGCTATGAAATAGTAGCAGGTGAAAGAAGAACTAAAGCTGCGAAGATTGCGGGTCTAACTTCCATACCTGCGATAGTTAAAGATTTTACTGATGATGAAATGCAAGAAATTGCTCTTCTTGAAAACATTCAAAGAGAGGATTTAAACCCTATTGAAGAAGCTGAAGGCATTAGTGCTATAATTAGTGCCAGAGGTTTAACTCAAGAAGAATTTGCTAAAAAGTTTGGTAAAAGTAGAAGTTATATAACTAACTTACTTGGCATATTAAAACTTCCTGAAGAAGTTAAAGATATGGTTAAAGATAGATCAATATCTATGAGTCATGCCAGAAGCTTAAGCAAATTAGATGACCAAGAAAAAATGATTAAAATTGCTAAAAAAATAGTTAAAGAAAATCTTAATGTTCGTGATATTGAAAAACTTCTTTCTAGTAAACCAAGTGCTGTTAAAGCTAGAGTTAAAGAAGAAAAATATCGTATTTATGAAGATGCTTTTAGTGATGCAATTGGAAATAAAGTTAAGATTTCTAATAAGAAGATTGAGATTTCTTATGATTCAATGACTGATTTAGCAAGAATTATGGAAATATTCCATATTGATATAAAGGATTAATATGAAATTTGAATATAGTTTAAATGAAGAAGTTATTATGAAAAAGCCTCATGCATGTGGTACTAATGAGTGGGTAATTACGCGTGTGGGGGCAGACATTAAAATTAAATGCAAACAATGTGGCCGTGAAATAATGATGGATCGTTTAGAATTTCATAAAAAATTAAAAAAGGTGATAAAAAATGAAGAAAAGAAAGAGAAATAAAGATAGAGTTACCCTGCATCCCGTTATTACATTTATAATTTTAGTAGTAATATCTGTTGTTTTAAGTGGTATTTTATCTTTATTTAATATTTCGTTTTCGCATCCTATTGTTAACGAAGCAAGAATGGAGTATATATCAGTTACCGAGTCGATTAATTCCTTATTCAGCCTAAGCGGAATTAAATATATATTCTCACATACTGTTGCTAATTTCGCTAACTTTACGGTACTTGCCCATCTTATTATTGTTTTACTTGGAATAGGTATAATGGACTATTCAGGCTTTTTGAAAACTATGATAGGAGTACTTACGAAGAAAGCTAAGAAGAATGTTATAACATTTGTAATTGTCTTTATATGTGTTATATCTTCAATCATTGATAATATCCCTTTTATAGCATTTATACCTCTTGCAGCCCTTATATTTAAGTATGGTAAAAGAAATCCTAATATTGGTATTATTGCTTCTTTCGCGGGCCTTACATGTGGTTATGGACTATCAATTACTTTAACAAGTATAGATTCTTCATTATCATCACTTACTAAACTTGCTGCTAGTGTTCTTAATACTGACTATACTATTGGGGCATTCTCAATGCTATTTATAATGCTTATAGCAATTATATTAGTAAGTTTATTAATAACTTATATTACTGAAAATATTATTGCTAAAAGACTTCCTATCTATGATTTTGAAGAGACGGAAATTCTTACTGAAAGAAAATTAACTAAAGCGCAAATAAGAGGGCTTTTACTTGCCGGTTTTGCTAGTTTAATTTATTTAATAATATTTATCTATAATATTATTCCGGGCCTTCCTTTATCAGGAAACTTCTTAAATAGAAATGCCGAACTTTATATCGATAAGTTATTTGGCCCTGATTCATTTTTTAGTAATGGTTCTGTTTTCATTATAACTTTATTATTTATCATCTGGGGTTTATTTTATGGTATTGGTGCCAAGACTATCAAAAATAATAGAGAAGCTGTTACAGCTTTAGGTTATAGCTTAAATGGTATGGGTAAAACAATCATGTATATTTTTGCTGCTTCAACATTTATCAGTATTTTTAAACAAACTAATATTGGAAATGTTGTCACTGCAGGTCTTTCAAATCTTATTTCATCTTCAGGTTTTACAGGTCTTGCCTTAGTCATTTTGCTATTTGCATGCAGTGCTATAGCAACAATATTTTTACCAGGTACGGTTAATAAATGGACTATTATGTCAGCTCAAGTTATTCCAACATTCTTAAGTGCCGGATTATCTGGTCAGTTTGCTCAAGTAGTACTTAGATTTGGTGAATGTGCAACGCTTGGCCTTACACCAGTGTTTGCTTACTTTATTGTTTATCTAGCATATCTTGAAAAATATAGTCAAGAAGAAAATACTTTAAGACTTAGTACAGTTGTTAAGTATCAAGTACCATATTCAATAGCTACGGGTCTAATTTTATTAGTTATCTTAGTTGTATGGTATTTAATCGGCTTACCTCTTGGTATTGGAGGAGTTATAGCTGTTTAGAAAGGATAGGGGATTATGGCTTTAAAAGCAGGTATCGTGGGACTACCTAATGTTGGAAAGTCTACACTATTTAATGCAATTACAAAAAAGAATATTATCGCAGCAAATTATCCATTTGCCACCATTGAACCTAATGTTGGTATCGTTGAGGTTCCTGATGAAAGACTTGATTTTTTAAATGAAATGTATGAGCCAAAGAGCTTAGTGCCTACGGCTTATGAATTCATAGATATTGCTGGATTAGTCGCAGGAGCTTCCCATGGCGAAGGTTTAGGTAATAAGTTTTTATCTCATATTAGAGAAGTCGATGCTATAGTTGAAGTAGTAAGATGTTTTGATAATGCGGAAATAACCCACGTCGCAGGTTCAACTGATCCGCTTCGTGATATTGATATTATTAATATTGAACTTATTTTATCGGATCTAGAAATTATTGAATCTCGTCTTGGTAGAATTGAAAAGAAAGCTCAAGCTACTAAAGAAAAAGATGCTCTACAAGAAGTAGCATTACTTAAAAAACTTCAAGAAGCTTTAATGAATAATATTCCGGTAAGAAGAGTAGAGCTTACTAAAGAGGAAAACTTAATAATTAAAAACTTTAATTTAATAACGGCTAAAAAGGTTATATATGCTGCTAATGTTGATGAAGACACCGTAGCAGTTGGCGATAATGAATATACTAAACAGGTTAAAGAATACGCTAGTAATGAAGGCTCTGCTGTTGTTGTTATATGTGCTAAGATGGAAGAAGACTTGTCTTCATTTGATGACGTTGAAAGAAAAGAGTATCTAAAAGAAATGGGAGTTACTAATTCTGGCCTTGATAAACTTATATATGCAACATATGATTTACTAGGATTATCCACTTTCTTTACTTGCGGAAAAGATGAGGTAAGAGCATGGACTTTTGCCAAAGGAACTAAGGCCCCATCTTGTGCAGGTATAATCCACTCAGACTTTGAAAGAGGCTTTATTAAGGCCGAAGTTATGAGCTTTGATGATTTAAAGAAATATGGAAGCGAGGCTAAAGTAAGAGAGGCAGGCCGTTTACGTCTTGAAGGTAAAGACTATGTAATGCAAGATGGCGACATTTGTTACTTTAGATTTAATGTATAATGAGTAAAGTAAATATTTATAAATGTGATTCTTATAACGATGAAGATGTTAAACCTGTTATTGATAAGATAATAGGTTTTTATGATGAACTAAAAAATATAAAACAAGGTACAAAAGTAGTTATTAAGGCTAATTTAGTCAGTGCTATGGCTCCTGAGAAAAGTGCTACTACTCATCCCAGTTTACTTAAGCATTTAACTAATTATCTATTAACAAAAGGATGTAGTGTTGTAATTGGTGATAGTCCCGGGGGAGTATATACTAAGCCTTATCTAAATGCCGTGTATAATGCTACGAGAATGAAAGAAACTAATGCTCAGTTAAATGATAATTTTGAGACAGTTAAAACTACTTATGAAGATGCAAAATTATTAAAGACATTTGAATATACTGCATATCTTGATAATGCCGATTTATTAATAAATTTTTCTAAACTTAAAACGCATGGTATGATGGGTATGAGTGATAGTGTTAAAAATTTATTTGGTACAATCCCAGGCACTTTAAAGCCTGAGTATCATTACCGGTTTCCTAAACATGAAGACTTTGCTAACATGTTAATTGATTTAAATACTTATTTTAAGATGCCTATAAATATTATTGATGCTATCGATGGCATGGAAGGAAATGGCCCAACCGCGGGAAAAAGTCGCCATATAGGATGCATCTTAACAAGTAATAATCCTTATGAACTTGATTACGTTGCTAGCAAGATTATTGGATTAATACCTGAAGAAGTGCCAACAATAAAAGAATCAATAACAAGAGAGTTATGCTATCCAGATAAAATAGAACTCAATGATGATTTAAATAAATATTTAATTAAAGATTATGTTTTAATAAAAGCCCATCCTTTATTTTTTATGGATGATAAGAAATTTGTAGGAAAAGTTGCTAATAAATTATTTAGTAATAAACCAATTTGCAAAGAAAATAAGTGCGTTGGCTGTGGAAAATGTGCTAGGGTTTGTCCTATGAAGGCAATAACTATGTTAAATAAAAAGCCGCATATAGATCGTACTAAGTGTATTAAGTGTTATTGCTGCCAAGAGTTTTGTCCTGTAGGAGCTATGCAAGTTAAATCATCCTTGGTAATGAAGGTTTTACATAGACATAAGTAATAAAATGTACCCAAGTGCATTTTATTTTATTATATGATAAAATATGGTTGTGATTTGCATATGAAAAAGATTGTAATTTTCGGGGGAGGTTCAGGCCTTTCTCAAATTCTAAAGGGACTCAAATTATTCCCTGTTGATATAACTGCTGTTGTTACTGTTTGTGACAATGGTGCATCTACTGGTAAGCTTCGTGAAGAGCTAAATATACCTGCGGTTGGTGATATAACCAAGGTAATGGTATCTATGTCTAATGCTAGCGAAGATGTTATTAACTTAATGAATTATCGTTTTAAAAATCAAAGTGTTTATAATCACTCTATTAAGAACTTACTTTTAACAGCTCTATTAGATATGCATGGTAATTTTGCAAACAGTTTACCTGTTTTAGAAAATATTCTTGATATTGAAAATGGTAAAGTTTTACCGCTTACGGAAGATTCTGTTGATTTAATTGGTATTGCTGAAGATGGTCATGAAATATATGGTGAGAACCAAGTTACTCATTCTTTAAGCAAAATCAAAGGCTTAAAATATAGCAAACCAATAGATGTTAATCCTAAGGTTTTAAAAGCCGTTAAAGAAGCTGACTTAATAATTATATCTTCAGGTAGTTTAATAACTAGTATTCTTCCCCATTTAATTAGTGAAGAGGTAGTAAAAGCTATTCAAAATAGTAAAGCTAAAACAATGTATATTTGTAATTTATTTACCCAACCTGGTGAAACTGATGATTTTAAAGTATCTGATCATATTAAAATACTAGAAAAATATTTAGGCAAAAACTCAATAGATATTGTACTAGCTAATTCTAAAAAAATGAGTAGTAAACTAGCATTAAAGTATTCCACTAAAGAGCAAAAAGATCCTGTAGAATTAGATGAAGAAGAGCTTGAAAAGATGGGCGTACATGTTATAGGAGATGTTTTATATAAGATTGAAGATGGCTATTATCGTCATGATTCATTAAAAGTAGGATATCTAGTATTTTCTTACTTAATGGAAGGTAGAAAATGACCTATACTACATCACTTAAAGAAGAAATATCTAAAAGTGATTTCAGCTTAATGGAGGCTAGATATGAACTTGAAGCCTTTATTAAATGTAGTGGTAAAATAAAATCGGATATAAAACTAACCCTTGAAAATGCTTCGGTAGCTCGTAAAATATATAAAGAAATTAAAATGGTTTATGATATTAACCCTACGATAACAATTCGTTTGCAAAAACGTTTTAGAGTAAAACAAATATATATTTTAACCATTAAAGATAAAGTAGAATTCATAAAAGATGATTTAAATCTTTCCAGAATGACAAGAGTACCTTCGGTAACTGAGGAAAAAATAGCCTTTTTACAAGGTGCCTTTTTGGCATGTGGTAATGTATCAAACCCTCAGACAAGTGGATATCATCTAGAATTTATTTGCAATAATACAGCGATGGCTAAAACAATTCAAAAACTCTTAAATGACTTTGACTTAAATGCTAAAATTGTCGAAAGAGGCTATAAATACATTGTATATTTAAAATCTAGTGATAATATTAGCGATTTATTGAGAATGTTTAAGGCTACATCATCTCTTTTCTTTTTTGAGGATATAAGAATATATAGAGATCATAAAAACATGGTTAATAGATTAAATAACTGTGAGATATCTAATCAAACAAGAAGCATCGAAACGGGTATGAAACAACTTGAGGAAATTAAGTTCTTAAGAGAGCATGATCTTGTTGATATTTTAGATGATAAGACTAAAATAGTCTTGGAGGTAAGAGAAAAATATCCTGAATCTTCTTTAGCAGAACTCGCTGAAATTATAACTTTGGAGTATAATTATAAGATAGGTAAATCAGGAGTTAATCATCACTTTATAAAAATAAGTAATTTAGTAAAGAGGTATAAGGAAAATAATGAACATAAATAAAGGAGTTAATACAACAATTATAACTGATAATAATGTAAAAGTTCTTGAATATTTCAAGGGTGAAAATATTGTTACAAATCCCCTTAATTTAAAACTTGTGGATTCTGATTTTGTTGTGCTTAATGATGTTCTTAGATATTTAAAAGATAGTGATGTGCAAATATTCTTAAAAAAATTAGAAGATAAGAATATTCATTTTGTTAATATAACTTCCAAAATCGAGGAAGCTTTATATGCCCAAAGACTTATTGTTTATACCGATGATAAAGTGCAAATCGAAGGCCCCGTTATAAGTGTTTTAAAAGAAGAGAGAATATTAAAAAAACTAGGTTTTAGTTTACCTTTTATCTATGACTTATCTCTTCAGTTAAATTACTATGGTCTTATTGACTCCATCTATTTAGATGAAAAAGCGTTGGTGGATAAATTATGGTAGAAGATATTTTAAAATTAGAGTTTGATATTATAGGAGTTATTACCCCAAGGATTAATCTGCCCTCATATCCTAAAGACTTAAGCAAAGTGATAACCTATAAGCCTGAAGATAGTATGAAAATCGCGGGTCTTGATATCAAAGATTTAGACAATTTATCAACAAAAGAATTTAGCAAATTACAGTTAGCAGCTTCCCTAGGAAATGAAGTAATAGTTTTATATGACTTTTCTAAAGGTTTAAATAGAAAAGATTTAAACTATTTTAAGATTATCTTTAAACGTATCGTAAGACATAATAGAAAGATTATATTAGTATCAAGAGATTTAGATTTCTTAGCTATGATGTGTGATCATTTTGCTATTTATACGAATAGGATTGTTTATGCCACGGATAATATATTTGACGACCATTTATATGACTATGTTGATATGCCTAAAATAGTTAAATTTATTAAGTACGCCAATAGTAAAGGTGCTAATTTAAATGAAACAACAGATATTAATGAATTAATGAAAGATATATATCGGAGGCTTCAATGAGAATAAAAATAGTATTTAGCTATGATGGCTCTAAATTTAATGGTTTTCAAAGGCAAAAAAAGGATAGATCAGTTCAAGGGGAAATCGAAAAAGCCCTTAATAAGATTTATGGTGATGACATAGAGATAAAAGGTGCGGGCAGAACCGATGCTGGCGTACATGCCATAGGCCAAGTTGCCCATTTTGATGCTATCGAAGATATCCCAAAGCTAAAAGAAGAAATGAATAAACTATTAAATCCGGATATTGTAATTAAAGAGCTTAGTAAAGAATCTTTTAACTTTCATGCTCGCTTTAGTGCCATAAAAAAAGAATATGTATATAAGATCAATCTAGGGCCATTCCAAGCTTTTTTAAATGATTACTATTATCAACCACGTTTTAAGCTAGATGTTAAAGCTATGAAAAGTGCTTCCAAATTATTTGTCGGTACTTATGATTTTAGAAACTTTGTTGCTGGCGAAAAAGATGATACTACAACTACTATTTATAGCATAAAATTTAAAGAAAGATTTGGCAAATTAGAGATAAGTTTTATTGGTGCAGGTTTTTACCGTTATATGGTCCGTAATTTAGTCGGAGCCTTAATTGAGATTGGTAAATACAAAATAGATGAGGACACTATCAAAGAAATGCTCTATAATCCAAGAGTTGCTAAAAGCTTGCCAACAGCTCCAAGTGAAGGCCTATATTTAAAGAAAATATGGTATAAATAGCAAATATTAGTACTAATAGTTAAATACTTGCCATAAAATGGTGCTTTTCGTAAGATTTTAATTGACTTTTAGGCCTGTTTTTCATATAATTTTAAATGGTACATTTTATTTATGAACTGGTTAAGCGTGGGAAACTGAAGCTAGGGATTAATGAAAGGAATTATATATGAAATCATTTATGCAAACAAAAGAAAATATCAAAAGAGATTGGTATGTAATAGATGCTGAAGGACAAACTTTAGGACGCGTTGCTACTAAAGCTGCTCATGTTCTAAGCGGAAAACATAAACCAACTTATACTCCATATGTTGACTGTGGAGATTATGTAATAATCATTAATGCAGCAAAAGTAGTTTTAACTGGAAATAAACTTGAAGATAAGAAATATTACAATCACTCAGGTTATCCAGGAGGACTAAGAGAAAGAACTGCTAAAACAATGATTAAAGATTATCCTGAAGAAATGATGGAAAGAGCTGTTAAAGGCATGCTTCCTCATAATAGCTTAGGTAGAGCAATGGGTAAGAAATTATTCGTATATCGTGATGAAAATCATAAACATGAAGCTCAAAAACC
>CANPXU010000032.1 GCA_947586825.1 uncultured Bacilli bacterium
GGAGCTGTAGCTCTAATCGATGCTCAAGCTGGTGTTGAACCACAAACTGAAACAGTATGGCGTCAAGCTAATGAATACAAAGTCCCAAGAATGATTTGTGCCAATAAGATGTGTAAAATGGGAGCTGACTTCTATTTTAGCTTAGACACAATTAAAGATAGACTAGGAGCTAATGCAGCACCTATTATGCTTCCAATTGGAGCAGAATCTAATTATATTGGATATGTAGACTTAGTAACTAAGAAAGCATATAAGTATATTGATGGTCAACAACAAGACCTTGAAGAAATGCCTATCCCTGCGGATATGGAAGCTAAGGTTGAAGAATATCGTACAAAATTAATTGAAGCTGTTGCTGATTTTGATGAAGATTTAATGGTTAAGTACCTTGACGGTGCTGAACTTACTGAAGCTGAATTAAAAGCTGCTATCAGAAAAGCAACACTTTCAGTTGAATTCTTCCCAGTACTATGTGCTGATGCCTTAGATGAAAAAGGAACAAGAGCACTTCTTGATGCTATTGTTGATTATTTACCAGCACCTACTGATATCGAAGCTATCAAATGTACTGATAAAAATGGTAATGAAGTTTTACGTCACCCAAGTGATAACGAACCATTTACTGCTTTAGCATTTAAGATTATGACAGACCCTTATGTAGGTAGATTATCATTCGTAAGAGTATACTCTGGTGTATTAAAGAGTGGTTCTTATGTTATGAACTCTACTAAAGGTGAAAAAGAAAGAATAGGTCGTATTCTTCAAATGCATGCTAACCAAAGAAAAGAAATTACTGAGGTTTATGCAGGTGAAATTGCTGCTGTTGTAGGTCTTAAAGATACTACTACTGCTGATACTCTATGCGATGAAAAACAACAATGTATCATGAATGGTATGGAATTCCCAGAACCAGTTATTGATATTGCTGTTGAACCAAAGAGTAAAAATGACCAAGATAAGATGGCCCTTGCATTACAAAAACTTGCTGAAGAAGACCCAACCCTTAGAGTTAAAAGTGATCCTGAAACAGGACAAACTGTATTATCAGGTATGGGAGAACTTCACTTAGATATTATCGTTGATCGTATGAAACGTGAATTCGATGTAGATTGTAATAAAGGTAAACCACAAGTTGCATATCGTGAAACTATTACTGTTCCTGCTGATTGTGAAGGTAAATATATTAAACAATCAGGTGGACGTGGACAATATGGTCACGTATGGATTAATTTCGAACCAAATCCTGAAAAAGGTTATGAGTTCGTAGATGCAGTAGTTGGTGGTGTTGTTCCTCGTGAATACATTCCAGTTACTGATAAAGGATTACAAGAAGCTATGGCTGGTGGTATGATTGCTGGATACCCAGTAGTTGATGTTAAAGCAACTCTTCATGATGGTTCTTACCATGATGTCGACTCATCAGAAATGGCCTTCAAGATTGCTGCATCACTAGCTTTAAAAGAAGCTGCTGCAAAATGTAAGCCTGTACTTCTAGAACCTATTATGAAAGTAGAAGTAGTAGTTCCAGAAGAATACTTAGGAAACGTTATGGGTGATTTAACTAGTAGACGTGGTAAACCAATCGGAAACGAATCTAGAGGAAATGCTTTATCAATTAAAGCAATGGTACCTTTAGCAGAAATGTTTGGTTATGCTACTTCCCTAAGAAGTAATTCCCAAGGAAGAGGAACATTTACAATGTTTATGGATCACTATGAAGAAGTTCCTAAATCAATCGCTGATGAAATAATTAAGAAAAACAGCGTAAAATAAAATAATACTTGAATTTCTCGCAAGCATTAGATAAAATATTAGTGTATAGAAAAAGGAGGATTTTATATGGCAAGAGAAAAATTTGATCGTTCAAAAGAACACGTTAATATAGGTACAATCGGTCACGTAGACCATGGTAAAACTACATTAACAGCTGCAATTACTAAATACTTTGGTACTTTCGTTGATTATGCTGATATCGACAAAGCTCCAGAAGAAAGAGAAAGAGGTATCACAATCAACACTGCTCACGTTGAGTATGAAACTGAAAAACGTCACTATGCTCACGTTGACTGCCCAGGCCATGCTGACTATGTTAAAAACATGATTACTGGTGCTGCTCAAATGGACGGTGCTATCCTTGTAGTATCTGCTGCAGATGGACCTATGCCACAAACTAGAGAACATATTCTATTATCTAGACAAGTTGGTGTACCTAAGATTGTTGTTTATATGAACAAATGTGATCAAGTAGATGATCCAGAACTACTTGATTTAGTAGAAATGGAAATTAGAGAACTTTTAGGAGAATATGGATTCGATTCTGATTGTCCTATTATTAGAGGTTCTGCACTTAAAGCACTTGAAGGTGATGCTGAAGGTGAAAAGAGTATCCGTGAGCTTATGGCTGCTGTTGATGATTATATTCCATCACCAGTTAGAGATACTGATAAACCATTCTTAATGAGTATTGAAGACGTATTCACTATCTCAGGAAGAGGTACAGTTGTTACTGGACGTGTTGAACGTGGAAAACTTAACTTAAATGATGAAGTTGAAATCGTTGGTTTAAGACCTACTCAAAAATCTGTTGTTACAGGTATTGAAATGTTCAGAAAATCACTTGACTATGCTCAAGCTGGTGATAATGCCGGAGTTTTACTTCGTGGTATCGCTAGAGAAGATGTTGAACGTGGACAAGTATTAGCTAAACCAGGAAGCGTTACACCTCATACTAAATTTAAAGCTAGTGTTTATGTTCTATCTAAAGAAGAAGGTGGAAGACATACTCCATTCTTCTCAAACTACAGACCACAATTCTATTTCAGAACTACTGACGTTACAGGTGTTATCGAATTACCTGAAGGCGTTGAAATGGTTATGCCTGGCGACAATGTTGACATGACTGTTGAATTAATTGCTCCAGTTGCTCTTGAAAATGGTACTCAATTCTCTATCCGTGAAGGTGGACGTACTGTTGGTGCTGGTGTTATTTCTGAAATTATTAAATAATTTAGAATAAGGTTATAAAAGGCAAGGAAACTTGTCTTTTTTTATGCCACATTTTATCAACAAAAAAATGCCGATAACGGCATTATTTGTTAAATTCTTTATCAAGTAATTTTTTCTTTATTAAATGATTATATGTTCTTTCATTGATTATTAAATCAAATTCACCAATGTATTCATAAATATGAGGTTTAAAACCTAGTTTAAATTCGTTTAAGCCATGATACTTTGAATTTTTAGAAAAATCAGCTGTTAAACCATTTAAATCAAAATATTTATAACTACCTTTATAATAATTAGCTATTGCATAAATTAAATAATAATTGGGGGCAAAACTTTTATATTTTTTATCATAACCATAAATTGATAAGGTTACTTTGTCTTTATGTTTGATTACTAACGCAGCAGCAACATATGTTTTTTGCTCATTATTAATAGATTTTGAAGAATTTGCTAAATCATTTTTATAAATCAGCAGATTTTTATCTGAATTGATTTTTTTGTTGATATTACGGGTAGCAGGATTATTTTGAATCTTTAATGATAATTCCTCATTTTTAGTAAGTTCTTTTTCAAAAACATATTTAGTAGATTCATAATAGGCTTGATAATCTACTGAAAGTAAGAATAAGTCAATACTATCATCTCTACTAAAGGTATTAAAATAGTCTTTGTAATAGAAATCATTTTTCTTTTTCTTGTTTTTAGCAAAATCATTTAAGATATTTAAATCAGTGCTTGCACCTTTTTCTAAAGTAAGACCTCGTCTTAATCCTTTTCTAATTTTATTTTTAGTATTCTTTTTTAAACTATTAAATTCAAATGTATCAAGATCTATAATAGCATTTACTCGTGGCAATACTGATTCAAAGTACATATTATTATTTAGTTTCTTATAGCCACATCTTTCAAGCGTATTAATAAGACCGACTTTATCATTATATTCAACTTGGAAATTCTTTTTTTCAAATATTTCACCGATTACAATCGAAGGATTTACTTTGATAAATACAATATCATCTTTGCGATAGTATTTCATAAGTGAGTCAGTGAAATCTGCAATAATGCCAGGATTATCATAATTGATAAGAGGCCCTTCGGGAATATATGCATATAGATAGCCTCCGATAAGTTTAACTAAAACTACGGCTGCAGCATATAGCTTATCTTCAGTACCATAACCGATAAGTTCATATTCATAACCATGCTCTGATTTTAAAGTTGCATAATTTAAAGTTTGATGAAAATTGCTGTTAGGAAATTCATTAGCAAATTCATTAAATTCATTAACAGTTAATTCTCTAATATACATAAATATCACCCCTTTTCACAAAGGAATTTATTGTATCATAAAAAAACTTGTATTTCAAGCTTACTATATTGAAAAGTCAGGTATATAATATGTTGCAAACAGGTGATGTTATGAAAGTTGTTATTTTAGCAGGCGGCAGAGGATTAAGGCTTAATAATTTAACCGATGAACTTCCTAAACCAATGATACAAATTGATGGTATACCTCTTATTCAACATATAATTAATCATTACAGTCACTATGGATTTAATGAATTTATTATATGTACAGGATATAAATCTGAAGTAATCGAAGACTACTTTTTAAACAATATGCCTGATGAGATGAGTATTAAAATTGTCAATTCTGGTGAATATTCTTCGATAGCAGATAGATTATGGTCTATTCGAAAAGAAATAAATAATGAACCTTTTTTACTTAGCTATGCAGATAACCTTTCTAATGTTAATATTAATAAAATATTAGATTCTTTTAATAAGAGTGATAGAATTCTTACTTTAGTTGCTGTCCATCCTTATATTGAATATGGTGTTCTTAATTTGAAAGGAAACAATTTGGTAAGTTTTAAAGAAAAAGGAATAGATAAAAACTCTTGGATTAATGGTGGCTTTATGGTAGCTGATTATCGAATTTTTGATGTAATAAATAAATATCAGTCTAAGGGCTTTGGCTATATTTTAGAATACTTGGCAAGTATTGATAATATTAATATATATAAACATGATGGCTTTTGGAAGGCTATAGATAATAATAAAGATTTATTATATATGGAGTCTTTATTAGAGGAGAATGGTAAGATTCTTGTTGAGTATGAAGAGTAATAAAACCCAAAATTATTTGGGTTTTTAATTTGCTAAAATATGTAATTAGTTTTATAATGTATATAATATGGATTCCAAAGGGAGCAAGGTTATATGAATAAAAGAATAGCAATAATTTCTACATTAATTTTAGTTGTATTTTCTTTTGCATTAGGTTATGTAATTATTAATAATAATTATAATCTATTAACTCCTGAGGATATACAAAACGATTCTAAAATAAGCATTTATGTTGAAGATGGTGAAGCTACAAATAATTATGTTCAAAATAATAATTTTGATTGGACTCAAGGGGATTATTATTTAAATACTGAAATGAGTAATTGCACAAATAACGCCTCTGTTTCATGGGATAATGCCAATAAAGCAGTTTCCTTGAGTACTAATGAAACTGATCATTGTGAGTTGTATTTTACTATAGCAGTTAATATGAATGTAAATTCTGCTAATGTTAATACTTCATATGATGCTCAAGCACATAGTTTGAATATAACTACAGATAAACCGGGAGCAAAAGTTTATTATAGTAGTACGGAATTAAATAGTCAAAATTATCAAAACGGTCAATTAACATCACCATCATATACTAATGCTGGTACATATACTGTATATTGGTGTGCAGTTTATAGTTCTGCAATACAATGTGGTCATAATCAAATAATTATAAACAAAGCACCATCAACATTAACTCTTAATAGTAATAATATTAAAGTAAGCAGTACTGATACAGTTACTTATAATTACAATGGCGATGGTACAGTTAGCTGTACTCCTATTAAAGGTTCATATGGAACTTGTTCAGTAAATCAATCTACTAAAACTATAACTGTTACTAAAACTGCTACAGGCACGCAAAATTATACTATATCTGCAACTAGTGGCACTAATTATTTAGCTCCTTCTAATGTTACTTTAACAGTTGTATTCTGCTTTACAGAAGATACAGAAGTAGAAGAATGGGATAGAAAAAATAAGAAGAAACGTAAAAAGAAAATAAAAGATATTAAGGTTGGCGATATAGTTTATGCTTACGATTATATTACTGATCAATTAGTTACAAGAAGAGTTGAGAAAATACATATTGCTAAAACAAATGAAATTTGCCATATCTTTGTAAATGGCGAAGATATAAAGACAACTAGAGATCATCCATTCTATGTAAAAGACGTAGGTTTCTTTGAAGCTAGTTTATTAAAACCAGGTTATAAATTAGCTGCAGGAAATGGTACATATTATGAAGTGGAAAGAATAGAATTCGAGTCATTAGACCATCCAGTTGATATGTATTGCTTTGAACTAGAAGATGGTTCATCATTTATTGTAGGCTCATTAGGAATAGCTGCTAAAACAATATATGCTGTTAGTTTAGGCATATTAGGCGTAAGCTTTAATGTTCATATGGTAAAAGCTAGCGATGCTTACGCTTAGTATTTTTATCATCTAATTTAAATGGAAAATTTATGATAATAGTTTATTGTTGCACCCGTAATTGGTATAAATATCTATTAGTAAATTTATTTGCATTACTTCAAACTAATGAAGTAAAAAAGATATATTTATTTATCGAGGATGATTTATTAAATGATATAGAAAAAATAAAAAATGATACAGAAGTTGAAATAATTAATTACCATAGAATTATAGATAAATATATTGATAAGAACAACAAAAATAAATTTACTAGATTTGGTGTTGGAACATTAATTAGATTATTAATCCCCAAAATATTAAAAGAAGACAAGGTATTATATATAGATGTTGACGCTATAGTTTTAGCTGATATATCCGAATTATATAACACTGATATAGACAATTACTATATTGCCGCATCTATAGATAAAAATATTTCTCTTTTTATTGATTATCTTGATACTCTTCAGGTAGATGAAAGAGAATATTTGAATGTAGGAATATTACTTCTTAACCTAAAAAAAATTAGGGCAGATAAAATCGATGATAAGTGGCTAAAACTTCTTAAAAATAATGTTTATAGATTTCCTGATCAAGATATTATTAATATTGCTTGTAAAGGATTTAAATTAGAAATAGATAATAAATATAATTGTTCAAGTGCATCGGGTTATGCCGATGATATGAAGATACGTCATTTTGTAGGCACAAAAAAGGATTGGGTAAAAGGTATGCCATACGATGACGTTTGGTATAAATGGGAAGAACGCTACAATAATTTTATGAATAATACCCCCGATTATGGTGGAATAGATATTATTATGCCTGCTTATAATGCCCATGAGTATATAACAAGAGCACTAGACTCTGTGGCAATTCAGACTATAAAAGATAAATGCATTGTCATATTGGTGGATGATGCTAGCAATAAAGGCTATGAAGATATCATTGAAAAATATAAAAACGTTTTAAAAATAAAACATATATTGTTGAAAAAAAATAGAGGCGTTGGAGGGGCTAGGCAAGCAGGACTTGATAATGCCACATCTAAATACACTACTTTTTTAGATGCTGATGACTATTTTTATGATAAGTATTCTTTGGAACGGATGTATAATGCAATGATATATAATCCAAAATCTGAAATCATTTTTGGTAAAATGTTAAGAAATAACAAGGAAAAAACTTTGTATGTTCAACTAGCCAGTAAATTATATAGACGAAAATTTTTGGAAGATAAGCATATAAAATTTGTTAAAAATCGTAATTGTTATGATGATGTTGTATTTAGCTATCAATTTTATAATTCAATTGATGAAAGTCAAATTGAAGAATTATATAATATTATAAGCGTTTGGTCTATTGATAATGATAAATCAGTTACTAAAACTTTAAGGCAATATAATGCGTTAATAGAAAATATTAAAGAAATAATAAAAATATCAAAAAAGAGATTATTAAAAAAATATTATATTCTTATTTGTCTACAAGATTTTATTAATTATGATAAAGCTGATATTTTTCTTAGTGAAAAAGAAAGAGTTAAATTCTATAAGTTATGTAATAAATATTATAAACTGGTTAAGAATATAGTAGATAAAACCATAAATAGCGACAAAGAACTATATAAAGATCTTATTAGCTTTATCAAGAAAATATCTGATTACTAAGGAGACAAGTTATGATAATTGCAATGTGCTGTACGCAAAATTGGTATAAGTATTTAATGGTTGATTTGTATGCTCTTTTATCAACTAATAAAATTAGGAAAATATATCTTTTTGTTCAAGATGATGATATAGAAGAGCTCAAAAATTTTAAAAATTTTAAAACTAAAATAATAGTGAAAAATTATAATAAAATTCTTGACGATTATTTTGAAGATAATGATAACAAAAATAATAAGCAATACACTTCGGCGGCATTAATTAGATTATTGTTTCCCAAAATAATAAATGAAGATAAAATTTTATATTTAGATACTGATGCTATTGTAAATAACGATATTTCTACTTTGTGGAATATTGACATGGGAAACTATTATGTTGCTGGAGTTATTGAAAAAAATAGTAGGTACATAGATTACTTAGACAAAATAGGCATAGATTATAAAAAATATATAAATTCTGGTGTTCTTTTAATGAATCTTAAAAAGATTAGGGAAGATAAAATTGATGATAAGTGGTTAAAACTAATAAATAGTAAAAGTTATAGATGCCCCGATCAAGATGTAATTAACATCACCTGTAAAAATAGAATTTTATTTTTAGATTGCAAATACAATTCATCAATATCAACAGATATAGCAGATGATATTTATATAATGCATTATGTTGATTGGAAGAAAAATTGGATAAAAGAACATTTTAATAATTACATTTGGTATAATTGGGAAAGAAGATATGATGAATATGTTGAAAATAAAGACAATGATGATTACAAAATTGATGTTATAATACCTTTGCAAAACAGCAGTAATAATCTTGTTAAAACCATAGAATCTATTGTAAATCAAAATATAAAAGATAAAGTATTGATTACCATAGTTGGAAATATAGATAACCCAAATAAATATTTAAAATACAAAGAAAAAATTAATATTAAATTTTTGAACCCACCTAAAAAAGCAAATATAGCTAAATTAAAAGAATATGCTTTGAAAAATACAATGGAGCCTTACTTTGCTTTTTTAAATATAGGTGATGAGTTCTATGATGAATATAGTTTAGAAAGACTTTATAATTTAATACATTATAATAAAGCTAAAGCATCTTATGGTAGAGCTTTGTATAAAAGTGAAATAATTACAAATAAAGAAACTTTGTCAGGAATATTATACTCTAGAAAACATTTAACAAGTAATAGAATTCATTTTAATTCTAAAGATATTTTAGGATGCGATGGTAATTTTAATTTTGACTATTTTGCAAATATAAATGAAGAAGAAATAGAAAATCTTAATAATATAGTTATAAAATGTAATGAAAAAAATCGTGATATTCAAGGCAATTTAAAATATATACTAAAGTCAAAAAGATTGAATAAGATAAGTGACTCTACTGCTTTAGAAATGATGGTAGATTTATTTAATCTTTATAAGGAACACAAGCTTGATAGCAAAGATTATCCTTATATTAATAAGATATATCGAAAAATAAAAAATCATATAGATAAACAAATTATGTATAGCGAATATTCATATTTAAAAAGGTTTATAAACGAAATATCAAAGTATTAATATTTGCATATTTTTGATATATAATCTATAATGGACTTATAAAATAAAGGAGGTATTAAATTGGCTAGAATTGTAAGAGAATCAGGAAGTAAGAATGTTAGAAAATTTAATAATTTTACTACATCTTCTATAGTAGCAAGTGTAGTAAACATAATAATTGGTATTTTAATATTTGCATTTTCTGAACAAATCGGCACTTTAATTGGCTATATCGCCGGGTTGATTTTTATTTATACAGGAATCCTTGCTATATACAAATTTATAAAAAGAGATGGAGCAAAATTATATTCATTAAATATAATATTTGGTATCTTATCTATAATACTTGGTGTTGTAATAATATTTGTTCCTACTAGTGTAATTAGTTATATTAACATTATATTTGGTATATTCCTTATTATACTTGGTGGAAATAAAGTTACCTATGGTGTTTGGTTTAAGATTGGTAATGATGCATCATGGTCAATAACATTAGTTTCTGGCATAATGTTAATATTATTTGGTGTGCTTCTTATAGCTAATCCATTTGAATCATTTATGACTGCTACTAAACTCGTAGGCGTATTCTTAATTCTATATAGCGTTCTTGATATGACAACATCAATTATGCTTCGTAGAAGAAGTGAAGATATAGTAGATATATTTTGGTAAAAGGACCGTAAAAATGGCCCTTTTTTATTGCTTCAATGCTTAATGAGAAGTTATACTATTATAAGGAGGATAAAATGAAAATATTAGATATTAAAGCAAGAGAAATTCTAGATAGTCGTAGTAATCCTACAGTTGAAGTAAAGATGATGGTTGAAAACGATGTTGTATGTAAGGCATCTGTACCATCTGGTGCATCTACTGGTTCTAAAGAAGCTTTAGAGCTTCGAGATGGTGGAAATAGATTCCATGGTAAAGGTGTTCTAAAAGCAGTAGCAAATGTTAATGATGTTATTAAACCTGCTCTTGTAGGTAAAGATTTAAATGTTCAAGAAATAGATAAAATAATGCTTGATTTAGATGGTACACCAAATAAAGAAAAACTAGGCGCAAATGCTATATTAGGTGTATCTTTAGCTGCCCTTAGATGTGAAGCTAAACTTGCAGGTAAAGAGCTATATGAATATGTTTCTGATGGATCATATTTAATGCCAATACCTCTTATTAATATAGTTAATGGTGGTGTTCATGCTGATAATAACCTTGATATTCAAGAGTTTATGATTGTGCCTTTATTAAAAGAAGAAAAAGAAAGAGTAAGAGCAGCATCAGAAATATTTATAACTCTTAAAAATATATTAAAAGATAAGGGATATGCTACTGGTGTTGGTGATGAGGGCGGTTTTGCTCCGAATCTTGCTAATAATGAAGAAGGCTTTAAACTTTTAGTAGAGGCCATAACTAAAGCTGGTTATGTTCCCGGTGAAGATGTTAGTATAGCAATTGATGTAGCAGCATCAGAACTTTATAATGGTGATACTAAGAAATATACTTTAGATGGTAAAGAATATACTACGGAAGAATTATTTAAATATTATTATGATTTAGTAGATAAATATCCTATTATTAGTATTGAAGATCCGTTTGATGAATATGACTTCGAAGGATTTAGTTTGATTACTGCTCAACTTGGTTCAAGAATTATGATTGTTGGTGATGACTTATTTGTAACCCAATCTAAATACTTACAAATGGGTATTGATAAAAAGGCTGCTAATGCTATTTTGCTTAAGGCAAATCAAGTAGGATCAGTTACTGAATTCTTAGATACTATAAAGCTAGCTAGAGAAAATGGCTTTAATATGATTATCTCGCATAGAAGTGGGGAAACTACCGATACTTTTATTGCTGATTTAGCAACAGGGCTTAAAATTCCTTACATTAAAACAGGCTCTGTATCACGTGGAGAAAGAATTGTAAAATACAATCGTTTAATGGAAATTGAAGACGAAATAAGCGAAAAATAGAAATCTTAATAAACTAGCAATTTGCTAGTTTTTATTTTATAATGAAAGAGGTGATATTATGAAAATAATGGATGGCAATAAAGCCTGTAGTAATATAGCTTATCTCTTTAGTGAAGTATGTGCGATATATCCAATTACACCATCTTCACCGATGGCAGAAAATATTGATGGACTAACTCACACAGATCTAAAGAATTTATATAATAGTAAACCTAAAGTAGTAGAAATGGAATCGGAAATGGGAGCGGCTGGAGCACTACATGGTGCCTTATTAAGCGGTTCATTAGCTTCAACATTTACGGCTAGTCAAGGCTTACTTCTTATGATTCCTAATATGTATAAAATCGCAGGTGAAATGCTTCCAGGAGTTATGCATGTAGCATCTCGTAGTTTAGCTACCCATGCTTTATCTATTTTCGGTGATCATCAAGATATTTATTCCGTAAGAAGTACGGGTTGGTGTATGCTTGCATCAACAAGTGTTGAGGATGCGCAAAATATGGCAGCAGTTGCTCATTTAAGTGCTATCAAAGGATCACTTCCTTTTGTTCACTTTTTTGATGGCTTTAGAACTAGCCATGAGCTTAATACTATCGAGCCTTTAAAAGATACTGATTTACTTTCCTTAATAGATTATGATGCTCTAAGAAGATTTCATAATAGAGCTTTAAATGTTAATCATGAAGTGCAGTTTGGTACTAGTCAAACCGAAGATGTCTACTTTCAATGTATGGAAGCAAGAAATACCGCTTATAATTTAATGCCTGATATTGTTAATGAATATATGCAAAAAATTAATAAGCTAACAGGCAAAGACTATAAGCCATTTAATTATTATGGCTCAAGTACTGCTACAAGTGTTATCGTGGCTATGGGGAGTGTCTGTGATACTATAAAAGCTGTTATTGATGCATCTTCAAACAATAATATTGGTCTTGTTGAAGTTCATTTATATAGACCTTTTAGTAAAGAATATTTATTAAGTGTTTTACCAAGTACGGTAGAAAAGATTGCCGTTTTAGATCGAACAAAGGAAGCTGGTTCAATTGGTGAGCCTCTTTATCTTGATGTAGTAAGTTCATTGAAAGGTAAAAACATAACTATAGTTGGCGGAAGATATGGCTTATCAAGTAAGGATACTACTCCTGCTTGTATTAAAGCAGTATATGATATGCTTGATGGTGAATTAAAAGATAACTTTACGGTAGGTATCAATGATGATGTAACAAACTTGAGTCTAACGATTCCTGATTATAGTATCAAACTTGATGCCCAAGAATTTAAAATTTATGGCTTTGGTTCGGATGGTATGATAAGTGCCTCAAAAGATTTACTTAATATAGCCTCAAATAGTTTAAATAAATTTGTTCAAGGTTATTTTGAATATGATTCTAAAAAAAGTGGGGGAGTAACAATTTCACATTTGAGAATGAGTGATAATAAAATTAATGCTCCATATTATGTTGAAACTCCTGAACTTACAGTTATAACTAAAGATGAATATTTAACTAAATTTGATATCTTATCTAAAGCTAGTGATAATTCATTTGTTTTAATTAATACGATTAGAAATGAAGAAGAGTTAAATAACTTTATTCCTATAGAAGTTAAAAAACAAATATTAGAGAAAAATCTTAAAGTATCTATTATCAATGGTGAAAAGATTGCTTATAAACACAATATAAAAGGTAAAATAGGTAAGATTATTGAAGTTAATATTTTAAAATTCTTAGGTATTAATAATGCTAAAGAATTAATAAATGATTCGATTAGAAAAGCTTTTGCTACTAA
>CANPXU010000033.1 GCA_947586825.1 uncultured Bacilli bacterium
TAGCCTCTGCTTTTACGATTTTGGCAGCTCCGACAAAATCGTAATTTATACCATTTTTACTGACCTTCTTTTTTTAAAGGTAATTTTATTGTGCTTTTTTATTTAACTTAAACTAATTTGCCAATTGCTAACATTAAAGCAAGACGTCCATATTCATAAGTAAGAGATCCTTGTTGATAAGCAATATATGGTTCTCTTACTGGGCCATCGCAAGAAAGTTCAATTGAAGATCCCTGCGTAAATGAACCTGATGCCATAACAATTTTATCATCATATCCTGGCATATCAGTTGGCATAACGGTAGCACATGAATCAATAGCACTTGCCTTTTGAATGCCTCTGACATAAGAAAGAAGATCATCTTCATTACCAAACTTAATAGTTTGCACGATATCTGCCCTTACCTCATCATATTTAGGGTCAACATCATAGCCAAGTTTAGCTAATACTTTACTTGTTAATATTGCCATTTTAATACTAGATGCCACCGCATTTGGTGCCATATAAAGCCCCATTAAGACTTCACGATTAAAATGACCCGAAGGTCCTACTTCTTTGCCTTGACCAGGAACATTTAATCTTTCGGCAGCAAGACTCACTAAATCACTTCGCCCAGCAATATAGCCACCATTGGGTGCAATACCACCGCCTAAGTTCTTTATAAGAGAGCCAGCCATTAAATCGGCTCCTACTTCTACAGGTGTCATACTTTCCACAAATTCTGTATAACAGTTATCAACCATAATAATAGTATCTTGATCTACTTTTTTTATAAATTCACACACTTCTTTAATTTTATCAATAGTTATACTTTTACGATCAGAGTAACCCCTGCTTCTTTGAATATAAACCATTTTTATTTTTTCATTTTCTAAAGCTTCTTTAATAGCACTATAATCAAAATCATTATCGATAAGTTCTATTTGTTCATAATTAACACCAAAACTTGCAAGAGAGCTATTATTTTCTTTAATACCGATTACTTCATGAATTGTATCATAAGGAAGTCCGGTTATACAAAGCATGGTATCACCTGGTCTTAAAACCCCAAACAAACTAGTCGTAAGAGCATGAGTTCCCGATATAATTTGACAGCGTACTAAAGCGTCCTCAGCTCCTAGGACTCTAGCAAATACTCTTTCAATTTTATCTCTTCCCGTATCATTATACCCATAACCTGTTGTACCTAATAGATCGGATTCCATAACATTTTCACTTTGCATAGCAGCTAAAACTTTGGCGCTATTTACAAAAGCAAGATTTTCAACTTTATTAAAAATATCTTTTAATTCTAATTCTTCTTTTATAACTAGTTCAAAAGCTTTTTTATTAATATCAATTGTATCCATTTATATTTCCTTCTTTCATATGAATTATATCTCCTGTTATATAGTTATCATTATTAACAATCATTTCAATTATTTTAAGCGATACTTCATCTTTAGTTAAAAGCTTTGGCTGCTCGCTTTTTTCTAGTTCTCGTTTTATATAATTAGGATCGCACTTACGAACATTATCAGTATCAATCCACCCGGGAGCTAACGCACATACTTTAATATTTTTAAGATTTCTAGCAAAATCTTTAGTTAAACATTCCACCGCACTTTTCGAAGCTGCATAGTCCATATTATATTCATTATAACTTTCACTGGCATCTATAGATGACATGTTAATAATTGTACCCTTATCATTATAAAGAGCAAAATATTTACATAGCAAAAAGGTTCCAAGGACATTAGTCTTTAAAACATCCATGAAACTATCAGCATCTTTTTCTAAGAAAAATTCATCTTTTGACAAGGCTGCTAAATTAATAAGAACATCTATACCATTATATTTCTTTTTTAAATATTCAAATAATTTCTTAACATCTTTTTCACTAGTAATATCACACTTTACTAAGTCAATATTACTTGCTACTTTACTTTTATGATACGTTCCTATAATAGTAGCATTATTATATTTTAAAATATCTATTAAATTATTACCTAAATCTGAAGATGATCCGGTTACTAATATAACTAAATTACTAAAATCCATCTTACTTTCCTACCTGTTTTTATTGTATCAAAATGGTATTTTAAAGTCTATTAAATCTTATTTATATCTACGATATCGTCAATTCTAATCTTACTTCCCCGCATGGTTAAAAGTTCATTTTTAGTTCTGCCTATTATTGTTTCTTCAACAATATCATTTTTTAAAGTTATTCTAGCTCTTTTCTTATAAACATAACTACTATCCGCAAAGATATCATTTATTTTAGACATTATATTCCGGGGTTTTTCATTTTCTTCAATAGTATTGTTACTACCATAAAATCTTTCTTGCGAATTATTTAATTTTTCTTTAATTTCAAAAGCCGTTACCTTTGGTAAATTATTCATTATTATCACCTACTAAAGTATATGTAAAACTAGGGAATATTGCTACTTATAATTATCTTTCTCAATAAAAATTACATACTAATAACATGACTAAATTAAAGGATAATAGAATCTATTTATATATATTTATATTTTTTATTATAAGTGTTATAAATTTATATAATGCGAAATATCTAAATAACCTATATAAATATTATTATATAAAACAAACTATCTGGTATATCGCCGGTTTTATAACAATGCTCTTTTTTAGTAAGCGAAATATTAATCATATCTTTAAATATGCTAAATTATTTTATTATGTCTTAAATATTTTACTCTTATACCTTTTATTATTTGGAGATTCTATTAATAGCATTAGAGCCTGGATTAGTATTGGCCCTATTAACTTTCAGCCTAGTGAATTTATGAAACTTGCTTTAGCCTTAGTTTTAATTAATGTTCTATGTAGTAAAGATAAAAAAATCATTAAGTTTATTAAATTGTCTATATATACTCTTATTCCTTCGATATTAGTTTTTCTAGAACCTGATACGGGAGCAATAATTTTTTATATTTTAATATTTGTTATTATGCTCTTTTTTCTTAAATTAAAATGGTATTATTACTTTTTATTTTTACTTTTAGCCCTTTTACTAATCGGCGGTTTTACCTATTTATTTATGTTTAATCAAGATATCTTAATTAAGCTTATTGGCACATCCTTTTTCTACCGAGTTGACCGTTTTATTAATTTTAGAACTAATAATTATCAGCTTGATTTAGCTTTAATATCTATTTTCTCAGCCCCCTTATTTAGAAATGGCTTTAATAATATGGCCTTATATATTCCCGAGGGAGCCACTGATTTTATTTTTGCATTTTCTATAGGCAACTTTGGCTTTATTCTAGCCATCATGATAATTATTTTATATGCTCTATTTATTTTATACATTAATAATATTTTAAGAAAAAATCATCATAAAAAAACCAACTATTTAATAGTTAGCTTTAATATAATGTTTGGTGTTCAAGTTCTTATAAATATTCTTATGAATATTGGACTTGTACCCATCATTGGCATTACTCTTCCTTTTCTTTCTTATGGTGGAAGTAGTATGCTTTTCTATTTTATTTACCTAGGATTAATTCTTTCTTTAACTACCACATTGGATAGTAATAAGAGTATGAATAGTTTCCATATGGATAAGCTGGATTAAATCCTTGTGGATAACCAGGATTTTGTGGTGCAACATTATATATTGGTCTAGGTCTAGTTAAACCTACAGCAGCACCACCTGCAAGACCTCCTAAAAGAAAAGGAACAATGAAGCGATTATCTCCATAATTATTCATAGGATATCTATATCTATTATTAGAATAGTTCATATATCTCAACCTTTCACTTTAAGATATGAGATATTAAGAATATAGCTTAATTTAATAGCCTACTTAAGCGTTCCTAAGAAATAATTCTTTTTACCTTTTTTAATAAGTAAGACTTTATCTTCAATTAAATCTTCTTTATTAATTACTCTTTCTAAATTAATTTCTTTAACGCCATTTATACTAATGGCATTACTAGAAACCATCTCTCTAGCTTCTCTTTTGGAAGAACATATCTTAGCATTTACTAAAGCATCAACGATATTAATGCCAAGTTCTACCTCAAAGTGAGGAACATCTTTAAATTGTGTTGTTAAAAAGTCAGCACTTAAATTAAGAACATCACCAGAGAATAAGCTTTCAGCTTGCTTTACAGCCTTTTCATACTCTTCAGCACCATGTAAATCCGTAATTATTTCCTTTGCTAAAGCTTTTTGGGCAATTCTCTTCTCGGGAGCAGACATATGTTCTTTTTCAATATTGTCTATTTCTTCAGGAGTTAAGAAAGTAAGCATCTTTAAGTAAGAAATAATCATTGAATCTTCAAGGTTAATAAAATATTGATATAATTCAAAACTTGAAGTTTTATTCTTATCAAGCCATAAAGCATTACCTTCCGTCTTTCCAAATTTCTTACCATTGGAATCGGTTACCAAAGGCATAACCATACCATAAGCTTCTTTATCAAGTTTTTTACGAATAAGCTCAATACCAGAAGTAATATTACCCCATTGATCTGAACCTGCGACTTGTAAAGTACAGCCATAATTTTCATATAAATGTAGGAAATCTAGTGCTTGTAATATCATATAAGAAAATTCAGCATAAGTAATACCTGTTTCAAGTCTAGATTTAACTTTATCCTTAGCAAGCATATAATTAACATTAAAATATTTACCATAATCTCTTAAAAAATCAAGGATATTAATATCTTTAGTCCAATCATAGTTATTTACTACCTCAAAACCAAATATTTCTTTAGCTTGTTTAGTTAGTCCCTCGATATTATGTGCTACTTCTTCATATGTAATCATAGGTCTTTCACTATCCGGTTTAGGATCGCCAATAAGCCCAGTGGCTCCTCCGATTAATAAAATAGGTCTATGACCATGCTTAGCAAGTCTTTTACTAATCAAAAATGATGAATAGTGACCAATATGCATTGAATCAGCTGTAGGATCAGTTCCTATATAGAACGTAAGACCTCCATTATTTAACTTGTCAATTAAATCAGGACTACTGATATCTTGAATAAGTCCTCTCCATTTTAATTCTTCATAAAGTGTCATATAAATGCTCCTTTCAAAAAGAAAAATCTCATAACATATAAGGACGAGATATTCTCGCGGTACCACCTTACTTTATGAGATTTCATACACTTAATTGTTAACGCCAACTACGATTTGAAACGAGAAGTTGTAAATTTCTCTTAACTTCAATTGCTATCATTATAATTAATATTTATTTAAAATGCAAGCTATATATTATAAATTATACTTTATTATTAACTTAATTGAAGTGTTATGACACGCGAGCAGTACTTGTTAAAACGAGACGAGAGCCACGATCACTATTTTCTAGGCCATCGCGCGCTAAGAAGCTAAATTGATCTGTCATAACTCCACCGACTGAATTATCGCCTCGCAAAAACCACCCAGCACTATTAGGGTTAATGAAATCTGCATAGTTGCTACCAGACCAACTGTTATGTCTTGTGGAGTAGCCTTTTGGTATTTTATATTTATAAAATGGTCCCAACTCTCCCGTTGCATCACCTAGTATTCTTTTATTATATGATGTTGTATTGCTATCTGCTGGATACGCATCAATATAACCTGATTTCATATATGTAGTTATATCGCTAGGCTCAAATCCACTTGCATCACCAGCTATTTTTTGACCATTATTTATAATGGTAGCAGCAACATATTCCCAAGCACCACCTGCCATATCATATACTCCCGTTATATTACCAGTTGTAGAAGCAAGATAACCTGTTGCTGTATTCCAGGGTTGCGTTTTATCCAATTCAGAAGAAGATACCGCAGTACCAAGGTTTGAATTTTGATCAGTGCCTGCTGAATAACCAGTTTTATAGTCTTTCGTATTATTTATATTTATTTTAGAACCCTTACCATATGCTGAGTATGAAAGGTATGCGACCGCTCCCCACTCGGTATTCTTCATCATATGACTCGTTAAAGTAGCATTAAATTCTAGTGCCATATTAAACATTGTTGATAAATTTACACCTCTCCATGAAGTTTCATTTGGTTTTATAAAAATCCCAGAATTATTTTTGCTATTTTCAAATTTACCTACCCATATACCATTTAATTCCTTTTCACCTAATGTAAATCCCGGGTGTTGCAAATAATTATCTGTTGCAATACCAGTCGGATCACTAAAAGCACCTGTATTTGGATTTCTAGTTAATGATTTATAACTTTTGCTATCTAGATAACTTTTAGTACCAAACTCCACCTCTATTATTCTTGCATTATTGGATGCTTGTGATGTTGAATCAGCATAACTGGTATCTTTAAGAGTATTGCCATCAGGAACAGTAGTGTAGCTTCCTAGATTCCATAACTTATATGCATATCTTGGTATCCATACAAAATATGCTCGAATATCATTTTCATTTATTTTATCACCAGTTTTATATTCTTTTGTTTTACCAGTATCTGTTAACATTACGGCATTAGCCCATTTCTTTTCTTTATAAGAATACCATTTGGTATATAAATCAGCATAATATGCATCTCCATTATCTGAAAGATATATAGGAATCATTCCGTCACCAAGCACTGGATATGCTCCATTTAATATTTCTTCTTGGTATAATTCACCTACATATTTTGCTCTTGCATAAAGCTCATCTATAGCTTCTTGTACATCTGCATATGATCCACCACTATTAGTATTTGAATATGTTACATTTTTACTTTCGATAATGGTTTCTGCCACTACTGTACCTGTTACAAATATTATTATTCCTATCAATATGCCTATAAAAAGTTTATAATGTCTTTTCATATGATTCCTCTCTATAATTATTCAGGTAATTGTACGGTGCGTGAGGTTCCTGTTAGAACGAGTCGAGAGCCACAGCCAGCTGGAGAGCCAGTATGCTCATTGAAGTCAAATTGACCAGCACGCACTCCGTCGAAGAAATGGCCACCTCGGCGGAACCACGGGTACGTAGAGTAAACGAAGTGCGAACCATCGGCATACCAACTATTGTGATACCATTTTACATCACTATCGAAATAACTATAAAAAGGTCCCATTTCTCCCGTTGCATCACCTAGTATTCTTTTATTATATGATGTTATATTGCTATCTGCTGGATACGCATCAATATAACCTAATTTCATATATGTAGTTATATCGCTGGAATTAAATCCACTTGCATCACCAGCTATTTTTTGACCATTATTTATCATTGTAGCAGCAACATATTCCCAAGCACCACCTGCCATATCATATACTCCCGTTATATTACCAGTTGTGGAAGCAAGATAACCTGTTGCTGTATTCCACGGTTGAGTCTTAGTTGAATCTCTAGATGATTCATATGTTCCTTGGTATGTACTTTGATCAGTATTTGGTGATGCCGAATAACCAGTTTTAAAGTCTCTCGCATTATTTATATTTACTTGAGCTCCTTTGCCATATGCTGAATGGGACAAATAAGCCACAGCACCCCACTCAGTATTCTTCATCATATGACTATTCAAGGCAGTATTATAATTATATGCTGTATTAAACATTGTTGATACGCTACCATCTTTCCATGAAGTTTGGCTAGGCTTTACCGTAATATTATATGTGTTACCTGTTGTTTCAAATTTACCTACCCATATGCCATTTAATTCCTTTTCACCTAATGTAAATCCCGGGTGTTGTAAATAATTATCTACTGCAATACCAATTGGATCACTAAAAGCTCCAGTATTTGCATCTCTAGTTAATGATTTATAACTTTTGTTATCAAGATAACTTTTAGTGCCAAACTCCACCTCTATTATTTTTGCATTATTGGATGCTGTAGATATTGAGTGTTCATAATCCGAATCATCAAGTGTACTACCCTCAATAACACTATTATAATTTCCTAGATTCCATATCTTATATGCATATCTTGGTATCCATACAAAATAGCTTTCTATATCTTCTTCAAGTATTAAGTCTCCTGTATGATATTTATCATATGCATCATCTACTAGTATAACTGCATTGGCCCATCTCTTATATTCATATGAATACCATGATGTATGCGTATTAGCATAATACACATTCCCATCTCCATCTATATATACTGGTATCATGCCTTCACCCAATACTGGGTCTGCTCCGTTTAATATCTTTTCGGTATATATATCTTTTTGATATCCTGCTCTTTGATATAATTCATCAAGTGTTTCTTTAACATTATCATATGATCCTCCACTTACTGTATTTGAGTATGATACTTTATCACTAGTAAAAATAGTCTTCGCTACTACTATACAAGAACTTGATACTATTATTCCTATTACTATTCCTATTAATACTTTAATATTTCCTTTCATATACTAATCCCCTTTGTAAAGACTATATAATCTATCTAATGCACATTGAACATCATGGCATTCTTCATTTTCTTGATTTGCATGACTTTTACTTGGATCGTAAGTTATAATTGATGATCCTGGCAAATCAAATTCTAATTTACAAAATGAAGTTTGACTTGGGTCTATCATTATAACCTGACCATCATAAATAGGATTGTTTTTGATAGAATTACCATTAACATCAACACATTCGCTTTTTGACAAATAATAGCTTTCGGGAAACATATCTGATTCATTATCTACATTACTAACCTTAAATCCAAAAGTATAATTAACGGTTGCTACTGTTGCTACAATTATTAATACAAAGGTTCCTGATAAAATTACCATTATCTTTTTATTATCTTTAATTTTAGGAATTATGTTCTTCATATACCCTCCGTGTAAATTGACACTTAGTAGTCACTTTTCTGCCCTTTATTTTTCTCATTGTCTCAAAAAAAAAAAAAAAAACAAGATTTTGCAGTTAAAATCTTGTTTCTATCTGTCAATTTACGTGAAGTGATTTTATAAACTAATTGCCTACTCCCTCAAGAGTTGGATAACCGTCTGGACTCTGAATCCAGTCTACTAATTCTAGATTATATGTATTGTCTATTAAACCATCAGCAATTAGTTTACTTTTCATATCTTCTAAACTTATTCCCGTTAAATTATTGTTTAAATTTGTTAGTAATAAAGACGTATCAATTTCTGAGACTCCTTGTAAATTAGCTATATTGCTTGCTTGTACACCCTCTTGTTTTTTATAGTAAGCATTTTTTATATCATATTCTACTACGCCTTCTTTCATATAGCCTATACTATATTTACTATTAGAAGAATCGAATGTTAAATTACCAGAATTATAAATATTATTAATATTTACTATGTGATTTAAGCCATTGTTATTATCAAAACCGCCTTCTGAAAATATACCGCTAACTTGATTAATATTAGCTTGGTTAGTAATATCACCAGAATTATAGCTATTATAAATATAGGTTGTTACTGGATTATTATTAGAATATATATTTCCTATTATTCCGGAAATATAAATATCATTATCATTGCCATTATTTGTAATTGAACCAGTATTATAGCTGTTTAATATATACGCATTACTTCCATATGCATTATAACCAATGATACCACCTAAGTTTAAAGCGTTACTCAAGCTGGTAAAATCTGTTGTTATATTTCCAAAATTATAACTGTTATCAACAAACAATTTAGATCTGTCATTATAGCCAACTACACCACCTATTTTAACACCACCAGTTATAAGCGATAAATTATAGCTATTAGTTATTGCTACTTTGCTATTCACATTATAACCAAGTATTCCACCTACATGTATACCATCACTATCACTTGAGTCCCTTGTTATTTCTATTTTTTCTGCTATGTTTCTACTATCATTTATTTTCAGATTGTCATTGCTCTGATTCTTACCTATTACGCCACCGACAAAAGCATTATGTCCACTAGTAGTTTTTAATTCAATAATTCCACTATTATAACTGTTATTTATTTTTAAATAATAATTATTATAATATCCTAAAATACCACCCATATTAGTGCCTTTGCTTGTACTATTACTTATTTTTCCCTCATTATAGCTATTATCTATGCTTAATATTCCATTAGATTGCCAACCAACTAATCCTCCGATTTTACTTTCATCTTTTCCTATTAATTTCTTAACATCAATTAAACCTGAATTATGGCTGTTTAATATTTTGCCGTTTAATGTCGAGGCCCCAACACGTCCAAATAACCCCCCTATGCTCGATTCGTATTGTGACTCGGAGGCAAAATCTACATGAATATTTGAAAGATTTGAACTATCAATTGTTTCTAAATTTGAATCATATTTTACGCCTACTAATCCTCCAGTATATACAGCCCCACTTCCTGTAGAAATAACATTTATACCATATTCAGAACCAGATTCAACTATTTCGTTTTTACTATTTTTTATAATTAATGATGAAGTGCTATGACCTACAAGCCCACCGACTTCTGTATATGATGATGTATTAGAATTAATATCAATTTTACCTTTATTTATACTCTCAACAATTGTAACCGTTCCATTAACTTTACCTATTAAACCTCCGACATATGAAGTATTAGCGATTTCTTTATTAACTTTTATCTCACCTTTGTTATGGCTATTAGATATATTTATTGTTGATGTTGCAGCATTATCTCTTCCTACTAGCCCTCCTGCATTTTCTCCTAAATTATTTTCAACTGTGCCTGAATTAGATGAATCCTCTATCGTTAATGTTGCATTATCATGAACATAACCAACTAAGCCTCCGGCATTATTACTTCCAGATACTTTTCCTGAATTAGAACTATTTACAATTAAAGTATTAGCTACTCCTTGGCCAATTAAACCACCTAAACTATTATTAGGAGCATCGCTTGTAACATTAACAGAACTATGACAATTATCTATAGTTTCATTACTCGCTTCACCAATAATTCCACCGATTGTATTTTTAACAGACGTTTTCATATTGCCATTTATTGTAAAGTCTGCTATGAATCCCTTTTGCACCCAGCCAAATAATCCAAAGTAATTACCACTATCAGCAACGTGCTTTGTATTATTGATATGAATATTGCTTAATGTGTGATTATTTCCATCAAAATTACCCTCAAATTTATTAGACATATTAAATCCTATTGGCATAAATCCAGCGCCATCTTCATCTGTTAATTCATTAATTATTGGAAGGTTATCTTTATCGTCTTGATTGAAATCGCCATATTCTGTATTTTGAGAATTTTTATAATCATTATCTGAATTGTTAAAATCTAAATCTCTCATTAGCTTTACAGTTTTTCCTTTGAGTGAATCACCACCATTAACTCTATTTGAAAGGTCTACTAGATCCTCTATATATTCTATCTTTATTATCTTATCAAACTTAGCAATACACTTATCCCATTTATTTGATGTTAAATATATAGTACCTTTTTCTTCATCCCATTCAATTGTACTATTATTCTTACAAGTACTTAATGCGGTATTTAAAGTATAATCTTCCTTATCTGGCCAATCTATACCTTCATACTTTTCATATTTACCAGCTTCTTTTTCGCTTTCAATCATTATAGCTAAATCAAAGTTATCATAATTTAGTTCTTTATTAGATGTACTCTTACATGATGTAGATATTATTAAAAGAATTATTAATACAATAGACTTAATTATGTTCTTCATATAGCCTCCGTGTAAATTTACAAGGATTAGTCACCTTCTATACCCTTCATTTTCCCCATTGTCTCAAAAAAAAAAAAAAAAAAAAAA
>CANPXU010000034.1 GCA_947586825.1 uncultured Bacilli bacterium
GTTACACCATCACAAGACATGGTTTTAGGTAACTGTTATCTAACTATGGAAGAACCTGGTGAAGAAGGCGAAGGTAGAGTATTTAAAGATCCTAATGAAGCTTTAATGGCTTATGAAAGAAGAGAGATAACCCTTCATACGAGAATTGCTTTACCAGTTAATTCATTTAAACATAAATTATTCACGGAGGAACAATTAGATAAATATTTAGTTACTACCGTAGGTAAATTAAAATTCAATGAAATATTACCTGATACTTTCCCATATATTAATGATGGAACTAAAGATAATATTGAAGGTATTACACCAATGAAATACTTCCTAGAAAAAGGAACTAATATTCCGGAAGCTATTTCTAAAATGGAAGTTGTTAATCCATTTGTTAAATCGACTCTTAAGAGTTTAATTGCTCAAGTATTCAAAAGATATAGAACTACTGAAACATCTAGTATGCTTGACAAATTAAAAGATCAAGGATTTAAGTATTCTACTATCGCTGGTATTACGGTATCATATGCGGATATTAAGACTAGTGAAAAGAAACAAGAAATCATTGATGAAGCTAATAAGAATGTCGAAAAGATTAATAAACAATTTAGAAAAGGTCTTATCACTGAGAGTGAAAGATATCAAGAAGTTATTAATAACTGGGCTAATGCTACTGACGAAGTTAAGAATGAACTTAAACAAATCAGTTTAAATGATTATCATAATCCAATATTTATGATGATGAACTCAGGAGCCCGTGGTGAAATTTCTAACTTTACTCAACTTGCAGGTATGCGTGGACTTATGGCTAAACCAAATGGTGAAACTGTGGAAATCCCAATTACTTCATCATTTATGGAAGGTTTATCCGTTTCCGAATTCTTCTTATCAACCCATGGTTCCAGAAAAGGTGCTGCCGATACAGCCCTAAAGACTGCCGATTCAGGTTATTTAACAAGAAGACTTGTTGATGTTGCTCAAGATATTATTGTTAAAGAATATGACTGTGGCTCTATCCAAGGCGTTGTTGTTAAAGATTTAATTAATGAAAAAGATGGTTCAGTTATTGAACCACTTGAAGAAAGAATTTTAGGAAGATTTGCTGCTAAAAAAGTTGTAGATCCAGAAACTAAGAAAGTCTTAGTTGAAGCTGGCGAAATGATTACCGAAAATATCGCTTCTAAGATTGTTAAAGCCGGTATTAATAAAGTTGAAATTCGTTCGGCACTTACTTGTAAGTCTGAAGGTGGCGTTTGTCAAAAATGTTATGGACGTAACCTTGCTACCGGTAACCTAGTTGAAACTGGTGAAGCTGTCGGTGTTATGGCTGCTCAGTCAGTAGGTGAACCTGGTACCCAACTTACAATGCGTACATTCCATACTGGTGGTGTTGCTTCGGCTGAAGATATCACTCAAGGTCTTCCAAGAGTTGAAGAATTATTTGAAGCAAGAACTCCTAAATATAAAGCTACGATTGCTGAAATTTCTGGTAAAGTAACTAATATCACAGAAAACAACTTAAAATATACTATTACAGTTGAAAATGAAGCTGGTGTTAGAGACCATGTTACTAACTACAATATGAAGCTTCGCGTATCTGTAGGTGATGAAGTTCAAGCTGGTGATAAGTTAACGGAAGGTGTTATTGCTCCTAAAGAGTTACTTGCTGTTACTGACCCACTTACTGCTCAAGAGTACATCTTAAAGGAAATTCAAAGTGTATATAAACTTCAAGGTGTTGATATTAACGATAAACACATTGAAATTATTGTTAAGAGAATGATTAACAAGATGAAGATTATAGATCCTGGTGATACTAAGTTTGTTGAAGGCTTAACTGTATCATTAAAGGAATTTACGGAAGGTAATAAACCAGTATTATTAAGTGGTGGTGTTCCTGCTAAAGGTAACCCAATTATGCTTGGTATTACTAAATCTTCACTTGAAACTGATTCATTCCTATCTGCAGCATCATTCCAAGAAACAACAAGAGTTCTTACTGATGTTGCTATCAAGGGTAAATATGACTACTTAAAGGGCTTAAAAGAAAATGTTATCATTGGTAAGTTAATCCCTGCGGGTACTGGTGCTAAAGAATATGCTAACATAGATATTGCTTTACAAAAACAATTCTTAGTAAGCGACGCTGCTGATACCTTGGAAGAAAATCTTTTAGATAAAGATTTAAAAGATGAAGTAGCTCCAGGTAAAGAAGAATAATATTAAAGAAGATTATGTTATAGTAATCTTCTTTTTTGTTTTCCTAATATTATTATGCTAAAATATAAATGAGGTAATGAATATGTACGATGAAATTTATAAAAATATGCAAAAACACGATGAGAATTTATCTAAGTATGCAACTTTAGATAAAGAAGCTATATACTTAAAAGAACATGATAATGATATCAGAACACCTTTTTTTAGAGATATAGATAAAATAATATATAGTCTTTCTTATATAAGATATATGGATAAAACCCAAGTGTTTAGTAAGAAAAATAATGATCATATTCAAACGAGGATGATTCATGTTCAATATGTAAGTAAGATAGCAAGAACAATCGGTAGGGCTTTAGGCTTAAACGAAGATTTAATCGAAGCCGCGGCCTTAGGTCATGATTTAGGCCATACGCCATTTGGCCATGAAGGAGAAAGAGCTTTAAATAAGATATCCCAAGAACTTGGGGAAGGCTATTTTATGCACAATATTAATAGTGTAAGACTTTTAATGAATGTTGAAAACTATGGTAATGGTCAAAATATATCTTTGCAGGTTCTAGATGCTATTATGTGTCACAATGGAGAAATGGTATCAAATGAATATTATCCCAAGAAAAAAGATATTGCCTCTTTTAAAGAAGAATATAACGCTTCTTACCATAGTACTGAAGTGGCTAAATTTTTAAGACCGATGACTCTCGAAGGTTGTGTCGTAAGACTTAGTGATATAATTGCCTATATTGGCCGAGATATTGAAGATGGAATCCGTAAGAATTTAGTGTCTTTTGATGACATTCCTAAAGATATTACTAAGGTCTTAGGCAAGAGTAATAGTGAAATAGTAAATACTATAATCTGTGATATTATTCAAAATAGTATTGGTAAACCATATATTAAGTTATCAGATGAAGTATTTAATGCTATAATAAGTCTTAAGAAGTTTAACTACGAAAACATTTATATCAAAAGTTTAACGAGAAATGAAAAGGAAGAACTTGAGCAAATGTTTAGAACAGTAGTATATGGCTTTCTTGATGATCTTAAAAATCATAATGAAGAAAGTATTATATTTACTTCTTATTTAAGTAAAATGAGTAAAGATTATTATAAATCTAATACTTATGAAAGAATTGTTCTTGATTATGTTTCAGGAATGACAGATGATTATTTTATGGAACAATATAACAAAATGAACATAAAAAATGAAAACTAGGAAATAATACATAATGAGGTGCTACGTGGAACTAAATAAAATAGATGAAAGAAGTTATCGAATTCATACCATCAAAACTAATCGTTTTAAGACAACGCGTATTGAAGTAGTGTTTAGACTACCCGCGGTTAAAGAAACCATGCCTAAATATTCTTTAGTCGTGGATCTTTTAAGTGAAAGCAATAAACTATATCCTAAAAGACAAGATGTAGCAATTAAACTTGAAGAGTTATATAAATCTTACTTTTATAGTTACACTAATAAAGTTGGTAATTGTCTAAATTGTATCTTTTCTATCAATTTTATAAATAATGAATATATTAAAGAAGATGGCTATATTAAAGATGTTGTTGATTTTCTTTTTGATATGATATATAAACCTAATGTTAAAAATAAAGAATTTGACTTAGATTCCTTTAATATTGTTAAGAAAAATATCTTACTTGATATTGATAGTGTTAAAGAAAATGCTGAAAAGATGGCTATTAATAATGCTTTAAAGACTATGGATGAAAACTCCTCAAGTGCCTATGGAACTTTAGGAACTAAAGAAGATATTGAAAAGTTAACTAATGCTAATATCTATAGTATTTATGAAAATCTAATCAATAATACTTGTTTAGATATCTTTGTATGTGGTAATACGAATATGGAGCCTATTGTTAAGGCTATTAAAAACAGGGTAAATAAGCATCAAATTAACGACTATAAAGAAGATTACTACATTGATAATAAAGTCGCTAAAAAGCCTCAAAAAAAGGATGAGAAGAGCACATTCTTACAAACGCAATTAGTAATGCTTTATAATGTCGTGAAACCAACGAAGAAAGAAAGAGAAATAACTTTTCATTTAATGAATTATATTTTAGGAAGTGGAGGACTTTCTAGTAAATTATATCAATATGTAAGAGAACAAAATAGTTATTGTTATCGTATTTCTAGTATGTATTTTAAATATGATAATCTCCTTTGTATTGGCTCTTCTTTAGCTAAGGAAAATATTAGTCATGCCATTAAACTAGTTAAGAAAGCAATTAACGAGATGCAAAAAGGTGAGTTTACTGATGAAGATATTAATAATGCCAAACAAAATATGTTAATGTCTTTAAAAGTTAATAGAAATAACCCATCTTCCATACTAGCTAATTATGAGTTTAAGTACTTTATAGGTAATTATGATTTGGAAGAAAAGATTGAAGCATTAGATACAGTTACTAAAGAGGAAATAGTAAATCTTGCTAAAAAATTAAAAGAAAATACAATTTATATCTTAAGTGAGGCTAATAATGAGAACAATAAAGATTAAAGATTTAGATGAAAAAGTATATGAATTTACTTCCCAAAGTGGACTTAAGGTATATATCTGGCCTTATGAGTTAAGTGAAGAAATTAATATGACTTTAACTGTTAGATATGGTAGTATTCATACCGATTTTAAAGTAGGTAAAAAAACTTATCATTTACCAAATGGTATAGCTCATTTTCTAGAACATATTAAATTTAATGAAAAACCGGGGGTTACCGCCCATGACTATTTTTATTCAATAGGTAGTTATACTAATGCCTATACAACTTATGATCACACATCTTATGAAGTAACTTGCAATGAAAATGTTGAGACTAATTTAACTCATTTACTATATTTTGTCTTTAATCCTTACTTTACTAAGGATTTAGTTCAAAAAGAAAAAGGTATTATTGTTGAAGAATGTAAGATGAGTTTAGATAATCCTTACAATGTCGGATATCAAAATCTTTTACAAAATATATATAAATATAATAAGAAAAGAAACTTAGTAACCGGTCTTGAAGATGATGTTAAAAGAATCACAATCGAAGATGTTGAAACGGTATTTAATAACTTTTATCATCCTGAGAATATGTTTTTAACGGTAACTGGTAAGATAAATCCTTTTGAAATAGAGAAGATTGTCGAGAAGTTCTTCGCAGATAAAGAATATCCTAAATATGTTAAACCTAAAATGATTACCAAAAAAGAACCTGATGATATCTTAAAAGAAAAAGATAGTATTAATACTAATATTAGTAAAGAAAAACTATTTATAGCCTATAAGATACCTAAAAAGAATTTTGGCAAAATAGATGATTTATCTTTAAGAATAATGCTTAATATAATCTTAAATGTTAATTTTGGAACTACTAGTTCATTTAACAATTATCTTTTACAAAATGATTTAATTGATGATATGTATTATTCTATTACGGTAGAGAAAAATCATGTAGTAATAATATATGAAATCTCATCTTCTTATCCTGATGAGGTATTAAAGGAGATTAGAAAGCAAATAAAACGTATTAATATTAGTGAAGAAGAATTTACAAGAAAGAAAAGGGCCTTAATAGCTACTAGTATCTTAGGATATGAAGATCCATATGATGTAAATTCAGATATTAGAATGGATCTTATTCGTTATAATAAGATAACTACTGATTTAAAGGGTATTATAGAGTCATTTTCACTTGAAGAAATTCAAGACATAGCTAGTAAAATTACAGGTTATAAAGAAAGCTATATTATATTAAAACCCATAGAAGATAATAGTCAAATTTGACATACAAGCATATTTTTAGTAAAATATGCTTGTTTTAAAAAGGGGGAATATTATGTTTACCGGAATGTTTTTTCAAAAAAAACTTAAAGTAGATAATAAAAGCAGAATTATATTGCCTACGGAAAGCAAAATTACGCAAGCTGAAGAAATCGCTGTAGCAAAAATGCCGGATTATTATGAATTATTTTTATTAAGACGTATTCAAGAATTAGTAGATGGCCTTGAAAAGCGCTTTTATGATGTTCCAGAGCAAAAAAGAGATGAAATTCTAAGAGATTTAAATTACGTTTTTTCTATAATGATAAGAACTTCAAAAGTGGATAATCAAAGAAGAATAACAATGCCATCCCAAGCTTTTTATCCTGGTAGAGATATAGTCCTTCAAGGAAGGGGAAACTCAATAGCTGTCTTTGATAGCGAAGAAGCCTATCAAGAATATATGAGTAATATTAAACCTACGAGTATTTTAAGATAATAAAAAACAGGAACTAAATCCTGTTTTTGTTTTACTATCTATTATAGTATTCAACGATAAGTTGTTCATTAATGTCTGGGTTAAGTTCTGAACGATCAGGAACTCTTACATATTTACCAGCCATATTTTTAGCATCGAATTCTACATATGCTGGAGTACTTAACTTAAGTTCAAGAGCATCAAGAATTGCTGGATGGTTTTTACTATTTTCTTTAACTGTGATAATATCTCCAGGTTTACAAGTGTAAGAAGGGATATTAACTTTTCTACCATTTACTAAAATATGTCCATGGTTAACAATTTGTCTTGCGCTTCTTCTTGTTCTAGCCATTCCCATACGATATACTAAGTTATCAATCCTACTTTCAAGTAAAACGAACATATTATCTCCGGCAATACCTTTCATTTTTGAAGCTTTTTCAAATACCTTCTTAAATTGTTTTTCAGTTAAACCATACATAAATCTAGCTTTTTGTTTTTCTTGTAATTGGATACCATATTCACTAAGTTTTCTCTTACGATCTTTACCATGAGCACCAGGTGTATAAGGTCTCTTACTTAAATCTTTACCAGTTTCAAGAGTAGAAAAACCATATCTTCTAGATTTCTTATAACTAGGTCCAGTGTATTTTGCCATATTAAAAATAATCTCCTTTCTATAATATTACAATTTAAAGTAAATGTTAAAAGGTCATAAATAGGGAGTTTGAAATTAATTTCATGGTGGCATCCATTACTTTATTTATTTCATCAAACACATTACTAAGCCTAGTAACACTGCCATTAATTTGCAAACATATTATAACTATATTTTACTTATATGTCAAATATTTCTCTATATTTGGTTAACATATAATTCTTTAATTATGATTTATGTTAAACTTGTGATATAATGAACTTGAAAGGATAGAAAGTATGGCAAAGGAAAATATGGATACTAAAGCAAAAAAGAATACCGCTCCTAAGAAGAAAACTACAAATGCCCAAACAAAGAGCGCTACTGCAAAAAAGACTACGAAAAGTGCTGCAAGCAAAAATTCTGTAAAAACTGTAAAGGCTCCAGTTAAAGAAGAGACAGTAAAGAAAGCAGAGTACGAAAGACAAATAGCTGAAGTTCAAGAAGAACTTGCTAGTAGCAAAAGAAAAGAAGCAAAGGCAACTAAAGATGCTGAGCTATTTAGATTAAGATTTAATGCAATGCTTGTTGTAATAGCTATTTTAGTAGTAGTTATAATCGGCTTTATTTGTTGGAATTTTGTAGAAGTTTAAAGGGTATTTAATACCTTTTTTTGTCCTCGTAGCTCAGTAGGATAGAGCGGCTCCCTCCTAAGGAGTAGGTCATGAGTTCGACTCTCATCGAGGACGCCATTTTATATAATAAAAAAGAACTGATATTTTTTATCAGTTTTTAATTAGCAAAAATTAACCAAGTAGTACAGAGGATTTTTGCTTATCTCTTTCTTCTTTTAAAGCATACTTTAACTCTTCGTAGAAAAGCTTTTCAAGGCGACGTATGACCATTTTCCCCTTATTAATTTGTATACTTTCTTCATCTGTTCGCCAGTGTCTACTCTTTTTTTCAATACTTCTAATATATTCTTTGATGGCTTCAACTTCTTCTTCATTTATTTCAATAGTTGCTAATTCTTGATTAAAAACAAAATCAGTATTATCTTGAGTGTTATGGAAAATAATTTTGGGGAAGTCACTTCTTAAATAATATTTACCCCGTTTTTTAAATATGGCACTAAAAGTAAAGAATAAATCAAAAAGCCAACTCGAAAAAAAGGGACTATTACAATCTATGTAGCTAGAATTACGAAAATCATAATTATCAAAAATGTCGTTAATAATAACCGTTTTTATAGCACTTTTATTAAATTTAGTTTCTGATAAATGCTCTATACTTGGAGGCAACTCTAAAGAGGGGAAGCTTTCTTTACTTAAATCTACTCCTGATAGCGATTTAAGACCATTATTAAGGCAAATAGAACCAGATTTATTGATACCTTTTAGACTATTTCTAAACAAAAAATCTTCTTTAGCATCTAGATAATCAGACTCTATACCAGCTAAGCTTTCAGGAAATACTAAAACCTTACCAATACTATTTTGGGCCATATCATCTAACATATCCTTTTCCCATTGCCACTTTGTTATGCTATATTTATCCGTATCAATTACTGTTAATCCCTCCGGTAGATAATATTCTGCTGAAGAGAGCAATCTTTGATAAAAATAGTAAAAATCACTTAAACTACTAGAAACTTCATATTCATTATAATTATGATGAAGAGTTAAATCCTTTTTTTCAAAATGCTTGATAAATAAAAATGTTTTTAAAGGTATTTCACGCTTCCAACGAAATATTTCATACATATTTTCATCCCAAGTACTGCTCATTTCATGTATGTGTTCTTTACCAGTAATATTCCAAAAATTAGTTAAAGTATTGTTATAAAACGATATCAAAAAGTTCAAGAGATAATAATTATTTAAAATAGCTTCAGGATCAATATTATCAGTATTATTTTTTAAGACTTGGAGTAACAAACTAATAACTTCTCCATAGCTGTTCCAATAAAGATTCACCAGTGTACTATTTTTGCCTTTTAAAATAGTTTCAATCATACTTAAGATAATTCTTTGATAATTATCTTTGGCAGTATTATCAGGAACAGCATTAATGAATATTTCTGTTAAACCGCTTGGGTCACTTGTTAAATGAGAAAACTTATAATTATAAAACTTTTCAATATCGTCTTTAGTTAATAAATTATAACCAAATTCATAAAAGACTAAGAACTTTAGTTCCAATTTATTTATCTCTTCGTCTTTTTCCCCCTTATTTGTATCGTGATTTTTACCTTCTTGAAGGCTTGTTAATCGCTTTTTTAAATGAGCAACTTCGTATGCATTATCATAAGCGTAAATCGCTAAATTCCTTCTTACAATAGCAATATCTTTTAAAACGTAGTTGATATCTTTTCTAATAGTTATTCGTATTTCTTGAGGTAGTATTTGTTGCAAATAATTTAGTCTTTTAATTTCTTCATCAAGTAGTTCGTATTCCTTTTGGATTTCCTCCTGGGTAGGGGAGTAATTATATTTACTTTGCGTTTCATAGTTTTTTACACTTGTCCTAAGAGAATATTCTTGACTTGCTAGAGTGTATAAGGATATATAAAGAGTATTTATTTCTCTATCAATAATTTCTTTCTTTTCTTGAGATATAAATAATTTATTGCTCCTTATTTCGTTTAAAGCAATTAATCTTGCTGTTGCTTCTTTTTGCATTCTATCAATATCGTTTTGTAGAAGATCAAGTATATTGCATCTAATTAAATATTCTAAACGTTCATCAGATGTGATTTTTGTTATATCATCGATATTGGCAATAATAGCTAAAAGTAAGTCTATTGTCATGCTTATGCCACTTTTTAACTTGCCAGCGGCAAGACCTAAAACATCAAAAGCACTTAGATTTTTTAACTTTTTTGTATATAAATTTTTATAAAAATCAATTAATCTATCATTATTAAAACTTTCTCTTATTGGCATAGGAAAAATATCCAAAGGATTGATAACACTAGAACTATCATATACAATTGGAATATCTTCTTTTCTTTTGAAACTTTTAAACCAGCTTTTTATACTCATTTTTATACCTTATACTCATTGTACTAAATTTTAGCAAACGAAAATTAATATTTTATATACCAATTATTTATTTTGTCATCTGTTTGACGTTTTATAATTCTAAATCTTAAAATTTTTATTTAGCCTTTTTTATGATATAATTTTAATATAGGTCATCATGATGATAGATAGTGAAGGGAATATTATGAAGAGAAAAATATTTATATTATTAATCGGTTTACTTGCTATAACGGGTTGTAATAACAAAGAGGAAGATAAAAGTAAAGAATTAGATAGTTTTAAATGCTTTTATGAAGTGAGTAATACTAATGTAGGTTATACATCTTCAAGTGAATATACGGTTTATTATAAAGGGGAATATGTTGATAATGTTGATATTGTAGAAACGATTACTGCTGATAGTAATGATGTCCTTGATTCAATTAAAGAGTCTATAAAAGATATGTATGATCCTCTTAAAGAAAAGTATAAGGGTTATTCTTATACAGTAACAAGAGATAATAAAAAATTAATATCTAAAGTTAATATTGATTATAATAATATGGATATAACCGCTTACTTAAGGGATAATCCTGGCCAAGAGGAATATTTCCTTGGTGATAAGTTGACTATCGATGGCATACTTGAAATTTATAATTCGATGCAAATAGGTTGCGATTATAATCCAGCATAAGAGCTTTAAGCTCTTTTTTTATCGCAATAAAAAAGCCTTTATAAGGCTTAATAATATTCATATGGGATATCAGCACAAATAGATATAATTATAAGTATAATGTTAATTACAAGAGATATAGAACTTATAATAGTAGCTGCAAGACCTAGGTTTCTAGCGTTATTCTTTTTGCCTTTGTTAGTTGCCAAAGCTACAATTCCGAATATCAGACCAACAATATTAAGATTAAATGATAGAATAAGACCAGCAATAGCTAAACCATAGTTTTCACCATTATCTGGCTCGTTATTAACCACTTTATTAAAAGTATAACCACAGTTAGTACAGCTAGGAGCATCAATAGTAAGCATAGTTCCACACTCTGGACAATATTTTCTTTCTTTATCGTAACCACAATGAGGGCATTTCTTTGCTTTATCACTTACATCATTTCCACATTCAGGACATTTTATTAAAGCCATATAAGTCCACCTCTTTCAAGATAATTATATCACGTATAATGCTGATTAGTAAATTAATGAAATTGCAGATCATTGATTTACTAGTATAATAATTGTACTC
>CANPXU010000035.1 GCA_947586825.1 uncultured Bacilli bacterium
TTTTTTTTTTTTTTTTGAGAAAATGGAGAAAATAGAGGATTAAAAAGTGACTAATCCTTGTCAATTTACAAAGGAGGCTATTATGAAGAAGAAATATTTATTTTTATTTTTAATATTAATATTCTTGTTTTCGTTAGCCTTAGTACTTAGCTTAAATAAAACAGAAATTAATAACATAGTTACAATTGGTCAAAATTATAAAGCAATAAATAGTGAAATAGCAATTAAGTACCAAGAAGAAGATGGGAATTATAAAGACAGCACAGATGGATCATGGCCTGATGGTTATTATTTGAATCCTGAAAAAAGCAATTGTAAGAGTAATACTACTATAGGTTACGATACCGATACAGATAAAATAATATTTAAAGGAGATCATCCTGATAGATGCAGTATATATTTGGATAAAGAAACAACTCTTGCCAATTATATAAAAAGCATCTTTGTATATGATGGATATAATAATATTTATTATCATGATGGAAAAGGTGATTATATAAACGCTCAGTTTGAGGCAGAAGATTTTTCTTATAGATATGCTGGTGGCGGTTATTCGTTAACAGATAAAGCTATAGAAGAAGGGTATAAAACAGGGTATGGGATTATTAAAGGAAACTATGGTAATGGCTATCAAATAAATGACTATGCTGGCAGTAATCAATATAGACTGGAATATAATCAACAAAAAATCTATAATAAATTAAAAGATGCGATACAAGAAGCTATTAAAGATAATTATTTAGTAGAAAATGAACTAAACAATTATGTGTGTTTTGGCTTTAATCAAAGACCTTGTCCGGAAGAAAACTTATATCGAATAGTAGGAGTCATACCTACAGATGTAGTATCTGACGATAACAAAATCACAAAAGAGAGTCTAGTCAAATTAGTTAAAGCTGATGTTGCCAATAGTGATATTTTAGGTAAAGATGGGAATTATAAAAGAGAATCTACCCCAGGAAGTCAATATTTAGGTAATAAGATTCAGCTTTCTTCTTATTCTTTTAATGATGAAGCAAATAATAATTTTTCGGAAAGTGAATTAATTACTAAAAATTTAAATATAAATTATGCAAATTATTTAAAAAATCTAGATGGCAATTGGTTTAAAAAAATAGCAAAGGTAAACTGGAAAGTTGGCGCAACAATATCTAGTGTTTATAGCAATACCATTAAAAATTTCTACAAGTATGAATTTTCTAATAATACCCAATCACTTGTAATTCAGTTTGGAGTACCATATGAAAGCGATTATTTATATGCTGCTTCACCTAAGTATTGGAATTTGACTGCTGCTCAATCACCTTGGGGTGGTGATATACCTGTTCCTAAAGATTATAGGGATTCCATATATGGCAATTGGCTTTTCTTTGGAGCTAATGATACATTATTATTTGATATTAGGACTGACATACCGCAAAATATTGTTAGAATGACTGGATATGGTAATGCAGTAGATATAGAAATTGTTAGTTCAAGCAATAACAATCCGCTATTAATTACAATAATTCCCACTTTTTACTTAAAGGCGGATGTTAAATATGTTTCTGGAGATGGCTCAATTGATAATCCTTTTATTATTGATTAATTTTTGATATCCAAGCAAAAGTTTGTAAAAATTATTATCTAAAGCTTTTCTAAAAAAATAAATGCTAGTATACTATTAATTAGAAAAGGTAGGTATTAATATGATTGATTACATTTTAATAGGATTATTAGTTATTGTTATAATACTTCTTTTAATACTTATATTTAAGAAAAGTCACAATAATGATATTGTCGATAGAATGAGTAAACTAGAAATTGATTTAACCAAAGAGATAGGAGATTTTAAATTCTCTTTCTCAAGAGATTTAAATGGCGATTTTGAAAAGCTTTCAGAAAGTATTGAAAGAAAACTTACTTATATAAATGATGCTGTTAATGAAAGACTTGATAAAAACTTTGAGAAAAGTAATAAGACTTTCATGGATGTTTTAGAAAGACTTACTAAAATTGATGCTGCTCAAAAGAAGATTGATGAATTATCAACGGATATTGTAACTTTACAAAATGTTTTAACGGATAAGAAAACAAGAGGTACTTTTGGTGAAGTTAATCTTGAATATATTTTAAATAATGCTTTTGGTTCAAGTGCTACGGGGATATATGAAACTCAACATCATTTTGATAATGGGTATATTGTTGATGCCTTATTATATGCTCCCGCTCCTCTTGGAACTATTTCTATTGATAGTAAATTTCCTTTGGAAAACTATCAAAAAATGACCGACCGAAGCAAGACTAAAGAAGAAAGACTAATGGCTGAAAAATTGTTTGTTCAAGATGTTAAGAAACATATTAATGATATTAGTAGTAAGTATATTATCCCAGGAGTTACTTCGGATGAGGCAATTATGTTTTTGCCTGCAGAAGCTATTTTTGCCGAGATTAATGCCTATCATCCAGAACTTATAACATATGCTTATAACAATAATGTATGGATAACGGGTCCAACAACTCTTATATCAACGCTTTCAACAATATCAATGATTATTAAAAATATTGAAAGAGATAAATATGCTAAAGTAATTCATGAAGAATTAAATAAATTATCTATAGAGTTCTCTCGTTACAAAGATCGTTGGGATAAACTAGCCAAAAATATTAAGGCTGTTAATAATTCGGTGGATGAAATAAATACTACAACAGAAAAGATAACTAAGAGATTTGACTCTATTAATAAAGTAGATTTAAAAGAAATTGGTTATGATGAAAATCATGATTAATAATATAAAAATTTTTATTAATGTGATATTATGTTATTAGGGTAGAAGGAGTACGAAGATGGAAGTTTATTTTATATGTAACAATTTATTCGAGAATAATTTGAGTTATAATAACCGCCAAGATATTGAGCAAAAGAAAATGACGAGGCCTCTTTCTATCGAAGGCGAAGGTATAGCTAAAAACATTGCTGTTTTAGATGATTTCATGGATGTTAATAGTATTTATTCCTCTATGTATGCATCATCTTTAGCTAGTGCAAAATATTTAGCTGATCGTTTAGATAAAATAACAATCGTTGATGAAGATTTAAATGATTGCAAAATAGGCACTTTGGGAAGTAAAAGCCTTAAGATGGTTAAGTTTATGCAAAATCATGATTTCAATATTAAGCTAAATGGTGGTGAATCTTTAGAAGAAGTTGGCACTCGGATGGAAAGAGTTGTTCATAGAATTCTTGATATCGGAGAAAATAAGATAGCAGTATATACTCATAAAAGGGCATTACTGGGTTATTTAATAAGAAATGCACAAACCGGATATAATCTCGATGATGATTTAATAGTTGAGTTTAATGATAAAGTTATTTATAGTGAAGCTGATAAAGATGCCGATATTGTTAAAGTTACCTATGACAGGGGACATAATATTTTAGATATTGATATTATAGATATATAAAGGAAGAAAGTATGGAAACAAAAGTCATAATTGAAGTTAGTAATAGACATATTCATTTAAGTGAAGAAACATATAATAAACTATTTGATGAGCCAATAAATAAAGTAAAAGATTTAAGTCAAAAAGGAATGTATGTTTCTGATAAAGTAGTTACAATATATTCAGATAGTTTTGAATTTAAAAATATTAAATTAATAGGACCATTAAGAAGCTATGATCAAGTAGAAATATCACATAATGATGCTTTAAAACTTCACATTGATCCACCTGTTAGAGCAAGTGGTGATTTAAATGGCGCTAGCATTATTCATGTTAAAACTGATAAGGCTGACTTAGAGCTAGCCTGCGCAATAATATCCCAAAGACATATTCATATGAGCCCAGATGATGCCCATAAATATGGAGTAGTAAATGGCCAAAAAGTAAAAGTTAAAGTCGCAGGTGACAAATCGGGTGAAATGGATGCTTTTATTAAAGTAAGCGAAGATGGTGTTTATTACATGCATATAGATACTGATGACGCTAATGCCTTTTTGATTAAGAATTTAGATGAAGGAACTTTAATAATTTAAAAACGCTGATTAAACTACAGAACGACATTTGTCGTTTTTTTGTGACCTAAAATAACAAATTTAGCTCTTGCAATAAAATAAATAAAGAAGATAATAAGAGCCAGTTTTTCGAAAAACACTAGCGAAAGGAATAACAAGATGCGAAAAAGTAATACCGCAGTAAAAGAAAAATGCCAAAAGAAGTATTTAACAGATCGAGCCGTAAGTCAGCTTTTCAAAAATAAAGAATATCTCTTAGCCGTAATAAAAAAGACCTTAGGTGATGAACTAAAAGATTATAACCTTCAGAACATGGATATAAGAATAAATACGACGGAAAGTTATAAAGATAGTCGAATAGATGTCGGGGTAGAAAACTCGGAAGCTAAAATAGATATTGAAATAAATTATAATGAAAGTAATGAAACTGAGTATAAAAATTTAACTTATATATGTCAGCTTATACTAGAACAAACGAAACATAATGCGAGTTATAAATATAAAAATATCCGAAAAGTATATCAAATAAATATCAATAATTATGATGTATTTAAAGAAAATAAATTTATATATAAGTCACGAATAATGGAAGAAGATTTACATAAAGTAAGAAATAATTTAATAAATATATATGATATCAATATTGATTTTCTATATGAAAAAGGATACAATAAAGTCATCAAAGAATACGGAAAGAACTCTTTAGAATATATATTATATGTATTTGCCTGTGAGGATAAAGAGGAAGTAAATAAGGCGTATAAGGGGGAGGGACTTATGTCAAAGATAAGAGATGCAATAAATAGTTGGGAAGATGATAACTTTTGGATATCCAGAGAAGAGATAATCAAGTTATCGTTTAAAGAAGAAGCAGAGAGATTAGCAATAGAGAAAGGACTTAAACAAGGAAAAACCGAAGTAGCTTTAAATCTATATGAAGAAGGAACCGGTATTGACTTAATATTGAAAGCTACCGGTCTTACGAAAAGCGAATTTGAAGAAGCTTTAAAAGAAAAACAAGCTAATGAATAAAGGAACTTTATTTATATCAAAAGTTCTTTTTTTATAGTATAATCTTTATGCGAAAGGATTTTTATGAGCTTTTATATTGGTAATGTAAAAATTGATGGTAAGATTGTTGTCGCTCCCATGGCAGGTATATCAGATAAGGCATTTCGTTTGATATGCAAAGAATTCGGAGCTTCTTTGGTCGTGGGAGAAATGGTATCTGATAAAGCTATAATGTTTGGCAATGACAAGACTATTAAACTTTTAGCTATGGATGAAAAAGAAAGGCCAATATCACAACAAATATTTGGTTCAGATATTCAAAGCTTTACCGAAGCTGCCAAAAGAGTATATGAGATAATGAAGCCGGATATTATCGATATCAATATGGGATGCCCAGTACCTAAAGTAGCCATTAAAAATCAAGCAGGTAGTGCTCTTTTAAAAAATCCTGATAAAATATATGAAATAGTAAAAGCAGTATCAGAAAGTGTTCCTATTCCGGTTACTGTTAAAATAAGAAGTGGTTGGGATGATAAGAGTATTAACTGTGTTGAGGTCGCTAAAATTTGTGAAAAGGCGGGAGCAAAAGCCATAACTTTGCATGCAAGAACAAGAGCTCAAGGCTACAGTGGCCACGCTGATTGGCATCTTATAAAACTTGTTAAAGAAGCGGTAAGCATTCCGGTTATAGGTAATGGTGATGTTGTAACTTGCTATGATGCCAAAAGGATGCTTGATGAAACTGGTTGTGATGCCATTATGATTGGAAGAGGCCTTTTAGGAAATCCTTGGCTTATAAGAGACTGTGTTAATTATTTAGAAAATGGAAAAGAGCCCGAAAAAATAACTAATGAAGAAAGAATAGCCATGATGAAAAGACACTTGCAAGACTTAGTAAAAGAAAAAGGTGAAAGTTCTGCCGTTTTAGAAATTAGAACCCATTTTCTATATTATTTAAAAGGCATGCCTCAAAATGCTGAAGTGAAAAATAAAATATGCCGGGCTAAAAGCAAGAAAGAAATCAATGATATTTTAGATGAATATATAAAAACAATCTGAGGTTTATTCAGATTGTTTTTTACATAAGTTAATAGCAACTTTATTGATAGGTCCTGCTCCAATGGTGATTATTAAATCATTTTCTTGAGCATGCTCTTTAATATATTCTTCTATCTTATCAAAATCATCAATATAGATAACATTATCATTGCCTTTTTCTTTAATTAGTCTTACTAATTCTTCTTCTTTGACATTCCAAATATTTTCTTCACGAGCCGGATATATTTTAGCGATTACAATATTCTCAAATTTGCTTAAAACTTCAGCAAATTCCTCTAAATGATCATAAGTTCTTGAATAAGTATGAGATTGGAAAATAGCCCAGGTATGATTGTGTTTAGTTTTTTGGACAGAATCATAAGTTGTCATTATTTCACTTGGATGATGAGCATAATCATCATATACTAAAGCTCCATTATATTTTCCTAATAATTCAAATCTTCTACCTACGCCAGTATAGTCTTTTAAAGCTTTAATAATACTATCTAAATCATCAATATATTGATTAGAAAGAGCGATAGCTGCTAAAGAGTTATAAATATTATGAATACCACTGATACTTAAATATACTCTTGATATTTTCTTACCACTTACATATAAATCATACTTTCCATGACCATATTCATCATAAGAAATATCCTTAGCCATATATTCGGCATCATTATTAATACCAAAAGTAATAGTATTTTGATGATTGCCACAGGCTTCAACTGTATTTTTATCATCAGCATTTATTACTAAGTAGCCATTATCGGGAAGAAGCTTAGTGTATTTAGTAAATGATTTTTTAATATTATCTAAATTCTTAAAATAATCTAAATGATCATTATCGATGTTTAATATAATTTCGGCAGTAGGGAAGAATGATAGAAAACTATCAACATACTCACAAGCCTCGGCGATAAAATATTTATGAGAGCCTACTTTTTCATTACCTCCAATTAAAGGAAGAGTAGCTCCCAGTTGAATGGTCGGATCCATATTACATTTAACAAAGATAGTACTAACCATACCCGTTGTTGTACTTTTGCCATGAGTACCACTTATGCATATAACATTTTCATATTCTTTCATCATTAGCCCTAAGAATACTGCTCTTTCATAAGTTTCTTTATTAAGCTTTCTGGCATAGGCTAGCTCTTCATTATCATCGTGGATTGCGGCAGTATAAACAACGATATCTGCATCATTAATATTTTTAAGATTTGGTTCAAAAGATACTTTAATACCAAGACTTTCTAGTTTTTCTGTAAAGATAGAGGATTGCATATCATATCCCGTAATTGTTGCTCCACATGATTTAAGAATTTGGGCTATGCCACTCATCGATACGCCACCAATGCCTATAAAGTGAATTCTTTTGTTATTAAACATGTTAACACCTCGTTTATATAATATATTATAGCACAGATAAAAAAGCGAGTATTTAGTAAAAATTATGTCAAAATTTTTTATAATAAAGTTAGGAAATTTAAATTGAAGTATAATAAATATAGTAAGGTGTAGTATGAAGAAAAAATTGGGTAATATTACCAAGATAATTGTCTTATGTTTAATTTTGTTTTTAGTACCTGTTATCGTGTATTTCTTAACCTTTCAAGGATTTAAAACTATTGAATTCAAAGATAAAGTTGAAATAAATTATAATGAGCCATTTAAATTTGATTCAGGTAATCTTTGTTACAATAGTTTCTTTAAATGTCATGAAGTATCTGTCCAAACCAAAGGTATGGTTAATACTTCGGAAATTGGAGAGTACCGAATATACTATACTTATCAATATAATGGCGAAATTCTTACTAAAAAACAAATTGTTAAAGTAAAAGAGAACGAGGCACCTGTTATAACGGTTGAAGATACGGATTTTAATATTTGTCCTACGCAAAAAGATGCTCATTTTAAAGTAAGTGCTTATGATAATTATGATAAAGATTTAACTGATAAAGTTAAGCAATATATTAAAGATGATAAAGTATATTTTGAAGTTGCAGATTCATCAGGCAATAAAACAGTAATAACTAAAGATTTAACGTATACTAATCAAAAGCCAGTCATAACTTTAATGGGTGGTAATATGAGTTTTGTTAAGCTAAATGGTACTTTTGTCGATCCCGGAGCAACTGCTTATGATGATTGTGAAGGGGATATATCTTCGAAAATTCAAAAATCAGGTAATGTTGATACTACTAAAGTAGGTGGATATCAAATAACTTATAGTGTTAGTGATAATGCCGGTAATAGCCAAAGTGTAGCTAGAACAGTATATGTTTACCCAGAAAGTAACTATAGTACATCTACTGGTAAAATTATTTATTTAACATTTGATGATGGACCAAGTGCTTATACCACTAAACTTTTAGATATTCTAAAGAAATATAATATAAAAGCTACTTTTTTTCTAACAAATCCTAAAGGTTATGATAGTGTTATCTTAAGAGAATATAATGAAGGACATACTATCGGTCTTCACTCTAACACCCATGATTATAGTCAAATATATCAAAATACAGATGCTTATTTTGATGATTTATATACCATTCAAAATAAAGTTAAAGAAATAACTGGATATACATCTACAATAATTAGATTCCCTGGTGGAAGTTCTAATCTTGTAAGTCGAAGCTATGACGGCGGAATTAAAATAATGAGCATATTATCTAAAGAAGTTGAAGAAAAAGGCTTTAAATACTTTGACTGGAATATCTCTAGTGAAGACGCAGGTGGTACTACGAGTACATCACAAGTATTTGCTAATATTGTAACTTATCTAAATGGAAGTGGTCCTTATGTTGTTTTGCAACACGATACTAAGAATTATAGTATTGATGCTGTAGAAGATGTAATTAGATATGGTTTAGCTAATGGTTATACTTTTATGCCTCTTTCTATGTCATCACCAACAGTTCATCATCATATTGCTAATTAAGAAATATTAATATATAATATTTAGCAACATTAGGGAGGAAATATGTTAGCATTTAGAAATGAAGATGTAATAAGTAAATATGATGTGAAAATTCAAAATTCTGATAAAGCTAAGGCAATAATTAATGAAATACTAGGGCAAGAAAAACGTGAAAAGACTGATGTGCCAGGCATGATATGGACTAATTATGGTAAGTTTGATAGATCGTCAGTTAGGCTTACAGAATATGGGTTTGAAGAGGAAAGACAAAGCCCAGATAGTACACTTTGTGAATATAGCCGTGGTAGTATTGTAACAGATGAATTTATCTATCCCGCACCATACACTTTAGCTTTAGCAGCTCAATCATTTAACTTTGGTATTTTTGATTATTCAGAACGATTAAGACAATCTAATAGTGCAGAGTCTTTAATAAAGGTTTTACATGGCACTGTACTAGATGATGTGAATTTATTATTATCATGCTTTAATAATAATCCTGAAGCTTTAGATATTTATTTAAGAAATTATCATCCGGATATATTATATTTAAGAAGATATTTAGAGTGTGTCTATTTTAGAAAGACAGAAGAACGTCCTATAGGACATTCTATAAAACCAGATATCAAAAATGCTTCTATGAATAGTGAAGTAGTTCGTAAATTAAGTCTTCCAATAGACTTTAGAGATTAATTATTATTTTACTTGCAA
>CANPXU010000036.1 GCA_947586825.1 uncultured Bacilli bacterium
TTAGCAGTTCTGTTAGGGTCATATTCGATAGAAGCAACTCTACCAGTAACACCAACTTTATTTCTCTTATAATCAATTACACGATATTTTCTTTTTTCACCGCCGCCTATATGACGAACAGTCATTTTACCTTGATTGTTTCTTCCACCAGTTTTTCTGCTTTTAGCAAGTAAACTTTTAGTAGGAGTACTAGTTGTAATCTCTTCGTTTGTAAGAGTACTCATTCCTCTACGACCATTAGTCGTTGGTTTGTAATGTTTTATAGCCATATTCTTTTACCTCCTTACTAAAGTTCAATAGAAGAACCATCTTTAACTGTAACAATAGCTTTCTTGTATGTTTTTGTTCTTCCAGAGTACTTTCCAACTCTTCTTCTTTTTGATTTAGTATTTAATGTATTAACTTTTTCTACTTCTACTTTGAAAGCTTCTTCAACAGCTTTTTTAATTTCATCTTTAGTAGCAGTATTAACTACTTTAAATACATAAACATTATTGGCTCTTTCAGCCATTGATTTTTCAGTAATAACTGGTGCAATAATAATATCACTATAATGTTTCATTATTTAAGCACCTCCTCAATTTGTTTTAAGCTAGCTTCATCTAGTACTAATACATCAGCATTAACTACATCAAATACGTTGATTTCGTCAGCAAATAGTACGATTACATTGCCAAGATTTCTAGTAGCCATATATAAGTTTTCAGCATCTTCATTTGTTACGAATAAGATTTTGCCTTCAAGTTTTAAACTTTCTAAAACGGCTTTAGCATCTTTAGTCTTTAATGAATCAAGTACTAGAGAATCAACTACCATTAATTTCTTATCTTTAGCTTTTTCAGTTAAAGCACTTCTTAAAGCTAAGCTTCTTTCTTTCTTATTAATTTTAAAATCATAACTTCTAGGAGTTACTCCTAAAGCGATTCCACCGCCACGCCATTGTGTAGCTCTAATAGATCCTTGTCTTGCACGACCAGTACCTTTTTGTTTCCAAGGTTTTCTTCCACCACCAGAAACTTCACTTCTGTTTTTAGTTTTAGCAGTTCCTTGTCTTGAAGCGTTTAGTTGAAGTCTTATTTCCTTCTTCATTACGCTATCATTAACTTCGACATTCCATACGCTATCAGCTAAAGTAACATCTTTTACTTGTTCGCCTTTTAGATTTTTTATACTTATCTTTGTCATATCAATAAATCCTTTCTAAAGACTACTTGTCTTCCTCTTTAGCTTCTTCATTAGTAACTTCTTCAGCGGCTTCTTCTGTAGCCTCTTCAGTTTCAACAGCTTCAGTATTTTCTACTTCTGCTTCTGTTTCTACTGCTTCGTTTTCTACAGCAGGTTCTACTGCATCTACTACAGTTTCTTCTTCGTAAGAAATTATATCTTTAACATCTTTCTTGCGACTATTTTTAACCGCAGTCTTAATTAATACTAATGAATTTTTTGCGCCTGGAACATTACCGCTTATTAAAATGTAATTTTCTTCTTTATTAACTTCAATAATTTCTAGGTTTTGAACAGTAACAACTTCGTTACCCATGTGTCCAGCTAGTTTTTTACCCTTTAATACTCTTTTTGGAAGCATAGTTCCAAGTGAACCTGGTCTTCTATGATAATGTGAGCCGTGTCCCATAGGTCCTCTAGATTGATTAAATCTTTTGATAACACCTTGGAAACCCTTTCCTTTAGAAGTTCCAGTTACATCTACTATTTCTCCCTTTTCAAATACTTCAACACTAACTGCATCTCCAACATTGTAAGATCCTTCATAGTCTCTTATTTCTTTTAAGAAGCGCTTAGGTGTTGTATTTGCTTTTTTGGCATTGCCAATTTCTGCTTTAGTTGTATTTTTTTCTTTCTTTTCAAATACGCCAAGTTGGATTGCATTGTAACCATTCTTTTCAGTAGTCTTAACTTGCATTACAACGTTAGGTTCTACTTCAACAACAGTTACAGGTATAAGTCTTCCATCTTTAGAGAAAACTTGAGTCATACCAGCTTTGCGTCCTAAGATTCCTTTCATTTTTAAATTTCCTTTCCTTATAATTTAATATTAATATCTACACCGCTAGGTAAATCTAAATGAGTTAGTGCATCTATTGTTTCTTTGCTTGGGTTTTTAATATCAATTAATCTTTTATGAGTTCTTCTTTCAAATTGTTCACGAGCATCTTTGTCTTTGTGTACAGCTCTTAAAACTGTGAATTTTTCAATTTCAGTTGGAAGTGGAACTGGTCCTGATATTTCTCCTCCCGTTCTTTTAACAGTTTCGCATATTTTTCCAGCTGCGACATCAAGTACACGGTGATCATAAGCTTTTAAAGTTATACGAACTTGTCCTTCTTTAGCCATATTTTTCTCCTTTCGTCTATATCTAGTATAGGCTTGCTCGACGCAAATTACCTGATTGCTATTATTTACCAACTCATCCTAGCGTATCAGCAACCTCGCGTGTCATCGCAGTCATACAAAAACAACTATAACACAAAATTATGCATAAATGCAAGAAAAAATGATATTTTTCCATAAAAAAATAGATATTATTAATACCTATTCCTTCTCTAATATTGAATTTGATGTCATTTGTGATGGAATCGCAATATCCATGTAGTCCAAAATAGTTGGAGCCACATTAGTTAAATTACCATTTTCTCTAAAATGGACCTTAGGATCATTGACTACAAATGGAACCTTAGCAAGCGAATGCGTTGTACATGGAGTTCCATCAGGATTAATCATCGTATCACAATTGCCATGATCTGCTAATAAAAATACGGTATAAAAATTTTCTTCCGCTTTTTCAAGTATTTTACCTAGGCATATATCTATCGCCATACATGCTTTAGTAGCAGCTTCCATACTTCCTGTATGGCCAACCATATCAGGATTAGCAAAATTAGCAAATATAAAATCATAATCTTTTTCCATACACTCGATAATCTTTTGCGTAACACCTACAGCGCTCATCTCAGGCTTTAGGTCATAGGTTGGAACATCTGGTGATGGAATGTGGAATTTATCACAATTAGGAATCTTTCCTTCAAAACCACCATCAAAGAAGTAAGTAACATGAGCATATTTTTCGCTTTCTGCTACTCTAGCTTGTTTTAGGTTTAATTTAGAAAAGTATATTCCTAAAGGATTATCTACAACATTATCTCCTAAAAAAGGAATAGTTGTAATGTTCTTATCTACTGTAAAAAATGAATATACATTTAAATCATTAAATTTATAAACAGGGAAGGCATCAAAGCTGGGATCAGTAAAGGCTGATAATATTTGTTTAGCTCTATCATTTCTAAAATTCATCCATATTAGTATATCACCATTTTTAATAAGGCCCGTAGGATCAACTATCATCGGTTTAATAAATTCATCAGTTTCATTTTTAGCATATGAATCTTTTAAACCCTTTTCGATATTTAATATAGATGTTCCCGTGCCTTTAGTAACTAAATTATAATATTTTTGGGTTCTATCATAATTTTTGTCTCTATCCATAGCATAATATCTACCACATATAGTAGCTACTTTACCTATCTTTAATTCTTTGCCTTTATCTTGTACCATTTTAATATATGTATAAGCAGATTCAATACCGGTGTCTCTACCATCAGTAATTAAATGGTAATATATTTTTTTAAACCCTAATTTATTTAGTAGTTCCGTCATATATAGGAAATCATCAACACCAGCGTGAATATTACCATCACTGCATAATCCCATCATATGAACTGTTTTACTATTATTTTCGGCAAGTTTTTTGACAGCTTCATTTTCTATATATCCGGTTGTAAAGAAATCTTGAATTTTTTCTTTACTAGATTTAATTAACCTACCAGCCCCAATAGTCATATGGCCAACCTCACTGTTACCCATTTGGCCTGGTAATAAGCCTATATACTCTTCAGAGGCATATAAAGTAGTATGGGGATTATTTGCATAAAATTCTTCGAAGTTATGCATCTTAGCAGCTTTAACTGCATTGCCTTCGACTTCATCTCTCATACCAAAGCCATCAAATATAACGGTTAATACTTTTTTCATGTTCCCATCCTTTGCATAAAAGATAATACCACAATAGGAAACAAAACTCAAATTGAGTATTATTTTAAACTATAGTTTTTTAGTAAAATTTTTATCTAGCTTGAATCTATCAGCTATAGTAGAAATAAATTCTGAATTAGTCGGTTTATCTTTTTCACAACTTATTGAAAAGCCAAATAAGTCATCCATCAAAGATAAGTTGCCTCGCATACACCCAATTTCAATTGCGTGCCTAATTGCTCTTTCTACTCTTGAAGATGTAGTATCGTATTTTTCGGCAATCCTGGGATAAAGATCTTTCGTTACATAAGAAATCTTATCATCATTATATATCAATACTATGCTATCTCTTAAATATTTATAACCTCTTATATGAGAAGGAATACCAAGATTATGTAGAAGCTCACTTACTTCAACATCAATCTGCTTTCTGGTAGTAACAACAGGAGTTTCTTCACTTTCGAAAGCTTCTTGGACCCTATGCTCTAGTGAAGATATATTAACCGGTTTTAACATATAGTGAGTAACATTATAATTCATACAATCTTTAATTACTTTATCATCTTTATAACTAGAAAGTATTATAACGTTTTTCTTAATACCCCGAGAAGTAATTTCCTCTAAAAGGGCTGTGCCATCTAGTTTTGGAAGTAATATGTCCATAAGGATTAAGTCAAATTTATCAGTATTAGATATGATATATTCTAAAGCTGACTCTCCATCGGAAAATGAATTTACAACTTCTATCTTACCATTTTTATTAAAATGGTCTGTTAAATTATTTACTACTATCGTATTGTCGTCGATTATAATCGCACGTATCTTACTAGGCATAAGATTTTATCTCTCCTCTTTCCTTAAATCTCTCTACTGCACGACCACAAGAACCATTATAGAATAAAAAAAGACAAAAAGCCATAGCGAAATATGTCACCTTTTGTCTACTACTGTAAATCATTGTCGATTCGTGTCGGTATGCGTGTTTATGTAGTCTAAAGCCGCTAAATTATTGTTGCTTATATACTCTAAAGAAGCTCCTCCACCACTAGATAAGAATGTAAAGGCATCTTGTAAGCCAAATTCATTAATAGCATTTAGAGTATCGCCACCACCTGCTATCTTAATGGCGGGATTATTTTTTAAGCTAGAGAATAAAGCGATAGTTCCATGTGAGAACTGGCTTTCCTCAAACTTACCACAAGTACCATTTATAAATATCGTTTTACTTTCATCTAGATATTTTTTATATTTATTAATGGTTTTATCTCCTAAATCAAGAATTTTATTATCTTCAATAACAAAATCAATAGGCATTATTATTTTGTCTTTATAAACTTTTATAAGTTCTCTTATTTCTTCAAGGGTCATTTCATCACTAGTGCAAAGGCTATCGCCTACATCATAACCACATGCATATAAGAATGAGTTTGCTATACCTCCACCAAGTAATAACTTATCACATTTTTTAAGTAACAATTTAATATAACCTAGTTTATCATCAACCTTAGCTCCACCCATAAAAATGGTAAATGGTCTTTTGATATTCATAATAACGGGATTTAAATTATTTATTTCTTCTTTTACAAGAAGGCCAATATATGTAGGTAGATAAGCTGATATACCAGAAACTGATGCATGATTTCGATGAAGAGATCCAAAAGCATCAACTACAAATACATCCGCTAAAGAAGCCCAGTATTTAGCTAAGTTAGCATCATTATTACTTTCAAGTCTTTCGGTTAAATCACAATATCTCGTATTTTCTAAAAGAATAACTTCTCCACTCTTTAACTCTTGGCAAGCCTTCATGGTTTCCATTCCAACGGGAGATTTTAAGAATTTAACATCTTTATTAAGAAGTCTTGATAACTCTTTTTGAACTACTTCAAGAGAATACTTATCTTTATCCTCAGCTGTTTTAATTCTTCCTAAATGACTCATTAAAATTAAAGCATTATTATCTTCTAAGAGTAAATTAATGGTCCTTAAACTTCTTATTATTCTACTATTATCTATTATTTTCCCATCTTGCATAGGGACATTAAAATCACATCTAACAAGTACTTTTTTATTTTTTATTTCTGTCTCATCAACGTAATGTATCACTTTAAATCACCACCTATGATTAAATATAATTTTATCAAATAGCCCGTTTTTTTTCAATAAAAAAGGACATTTTTAATTAAAACATCCTCTTTGCCGTTCTAAGCATTTGGGCTGTATATCCCCATTCATTATCATACCATGCAACCACTTTAACTAACTGTTTATCATCATTTTCAACAACATTTGTACATAAGCCATCAACCGTTGCCCCGAATTTTTTTCCTACAACATCACATGATACAATAGGATCTTCAGTATATTTTAATACCTCATTTTGATGAGCTTTAAAAGCTTCATTTATTTCTTCTTTAGTGACATTTCTCTTAAGCTCTAAAGTTACGTCAACAACAGAACCGTCTGCTACCGGAACCCGATAGGCAAGGCCATCCATTTTGCCCTTTAAAGACGGAATAACAAGGCCTATAGCTTTTGCTGCTCCGGTTGAAGCAGGAACAATATTTTCCGCACTAGCTCTACCTCTTCTTGAATTCATACCTTTTTTGTGAATATTATCTAAATTAAGTTGATCAGATGTATAAGCATGAATTGTGCTCATAAAGCCTTTAACAATGCCAAATTCATCATTAATAACTTTAAGAACAGGAGCTAAACAGTTAGTAGTACAACTAGCAGCACTAACAATCTTATCATCAAGGTTAATAGTATCGTCATTAACGCCATACACAATGGTAGGCATTAAGTCCTTACCTGGAGCACTAATTAAAACTTTCTTAGCTCCAGCCTTTAAGTGTTTAGAGGCTCCTTCAACAGAAGTAAAAGCTCCCGTACATTCTAGTACTAGATCAATGTTTAAATCTTTCCAAGGTAAATTCTCTGGGTCTTTATCTGCAAAAACCTTTATTCTCTTTTTACCACATATAATTAAATCTTTATCATCATATGAAATATCATTTTCATGGAAAGTACCATGAACAGTATCATACTTAATAAAATAAGCAAATTCTTCAGGTGTTCCATCTAGGGAATTAATTGCAACTATATCAAAATCTGTTGAAGTAATCATTTGTCTAAAGGCAATTCTACCTATTCTTCCAAAACCATTAATAGCAACTCTAATCATTATTATCTCCTCCTATAAACTCTCTTAATATTGAATCTTTTGGTACGTATTCGGTATTAATTGTAAAAAATTGTTTCAAGAAATTTAATAATCTTCTTGCTTCATTATAGTATGGCTCATCTTTAGTAACGGAATACAAAAGAGGTTCTACTAATATTTTTAATACACCTACTTCATAAGGCAAAGATGTATTTATTATTCTATTGGCACTACTTATATAAGGTATTATGTATTTTTCTTCCCCTGCTCTTACCTTTTGCCAGTAAGCTAAGGTATCATTTACCGAAGCTCCTCTTGTTCTAAAGTCTCTAACCATTCTTCTTATCAATCTTAAATCATTTAACGATATATAATTATGTTCATCTAATCTTAAAGGAATAAAGGGGCTAACATATATCTTGTATTTCTCTTCATCAGGCAAAAAGTCTAGCACAGAAGGATTTAAAGCATGTAAGCCTTCGAATAAGATAATACTATCTTTTTGCAGTTTAATCTTCTTACTAGATACTTCTTTATGTCCGGTTATGAAGTTGAAGCTTGGCATATAGATTTCTTCACCCCTTAAAAGACGTTTAACATCATTTCTTAAATATTCAACATCTATAGCTTCAACACATTCGTAATCTTTATTCCCCTCAGCATCTTTTGGAGTTTCATTTCTTTCTTTAAAGTAATCATCAATGGATATTACAACCGTGTGCTTACCATATATCTCAAAATAACTAGCAATTCTCTTAGTAACTGTTGTTTTACCACTTGAAGACGGGCCAGCAATTAAAACATATTTAATCTTATCACTAGCTACTATCTCCTTAGCAGCTTCATTAATGCTTAGGTTAAAGTTTAGTTCCGTAGATTTAACAAAGTTAGTTATTTTCCCTTTATATATCTCGCGATTTATATCATTGATATAAGGAACTTTCATGGTATTTAGCCAACTTGCTCCTTCTTCATATGATTTCATTATGCCTTCATAATTACGATATTCAGGAATATTACCATCATAGTATTCCATAGGATAAGAAATTAAAATTTTATTATCGCTTAAGTATTTAATTTCATATTTGTTGACTACCCCTGTTGAATAAGGCATTTCATAATAGTAATAATTAACAATGTTATCAAGGCGATAAAGGGTTACGGTTAAATCCATAATATTTTGAATGTTATCAGATTTAACTTTATTGCCAAGTTTATCATAATATGTTATACCATCTTGGCCTTTAATAATTAATTTTTCTATTGGTCTGTCTTCATCAACTATATCAAGCATTGCTCTTTTTAAAGTATAAATATCGCTATTTAAAAGTTCGATGCCTTTAATGTTAGCTACAATACCACACGGGATATTGTATGAATATTCAACAGAAGCACTTGGAAAGCATTTCTTTAAAGCATATTCAAATACCATTTTTAAACCCGCAACATAGATTCTATTGCCATCAGTATCATTTACTTTTAAAAATCTTATATTAACATCATGATCACATTTATCTGCTAAAGAAGTAATCCGATTATTAACACTTATACCTATTATTTCTGGAGCATCAGGAAATGTCTCACTTATTTCTTTATAAGTGGTGTTTTTAGGAAAAGTTTTTGTTTGATTATTATCTAAAGTAACTTTTATATCACTCATATCATTTCCCCTATTCTTAATCTTCCTAATTATACCATTTAAACTATCATATGTAAATTAAGAAAAAAGTTTTGTTCATTTTGATAATGATATTCGAATTGATATAAAGTTTTGATTTGGATATTCGAATTAAATAAATAACCCATAT
>CANPXU010000037.1 GCA_947586825.1 uncultured Bacilli bacterium
TGTAAGTGCGAGGCGAGAACCGATTCCTCCTGTTCCTTCACCTGTAGTTTTATCAAAGTTAAATATACCAGATATAATGCCTGCATTAAAATATCCACCTCGAGTAAACCATGGATTCGATACGTTAATAAAACTTGAAGCATCGGCATACCAACTGCTATGACCTCGAGCTGTATTATCTCTATCTTTATATTGATAAAATGGCCCCATCTCACCCGTTGCATCGCCTAATATTCTTTTATTAAAAGATGAAGCCAAAATATCTTGAGAATAGGCGTCTATATAACCTTGTTTCATATAATCAGTTATTTCTTCTGCTGTAAAACCACTTTTATCTCCTTGCAGAAGATTTCCATTATTTATCATAGTAGCAGCTACATATTCCCAAGTGCAACCTGACATATCATATATACCTGTTATATTACCGGTTGTACTAGCAAGATATCCTGTTGTAGTATTCCATGGCAAAGTTATATCTGTTTGAATGTCAGTCCCATAATCTCCAGTCCAAGAGCTTTGATCAGTATTTGGAGCTGCTGAATAACCGTTTTTATGCCCTGAATTATTATTAATATTTACTTCTGATCCTTTGCCATATGCTGAATGTGACAAATACGCTACTGCTCCCCATTCCGTATTCTTCATCATATGACTATTTAAAGATGGATTATACTCTAAAATAGTGTTAAAAAAAGTTGATAAATTTGCGTATCTCCACGAATTTCTATCAGCTTTTATGAAAATTTTTGAATTACTCTCACTATTTTCAAATTTGCCTACCCATATTCCATTTAACTCTTCATTGCCTAAAGTAAATCCCGGATGTTGTAAATAATCACTTATGGCTATTTCTTCAGGTTCAGTGAATTGCCCTGTATCTTGACTCCAAACCAAGCTTTTAGCATTTAAATTCTTACCAACACCAGACTCAAAATAATTTTTTGTGCCAAATACTACATCAATTATTCTAGCATTATTTGAGGCTTGTAATGGTGAATGGGCATAATCTGTATCGGTAAGTGTACTTCCTGCAATATTACCATTATAATTTCCTAAATCCCATATTTTATATGCATATCTTGGTATCCATACAAAATAACTCTCTATATCTTCTTCTAATATTTTATCTCCTGTATTATACTTATCTTTGGCACTATCTACTAATATTACTGCGTTAGCCCATTTCTTTTCTTTATATGAATACCATTTTGTATAAAGATCTGCATAATATACATCCCCATTATCAGATAGATATATAGGAATCATTCCATCACCAAGAACTGGATATGCTCCATTTAATATTTCTTCTTGATATTCATATCCTAGATAGTTAGCTCTTTTATATAATTCATCAATAGCGTCTTGTACATCATCATAAGTAGCACCAATATTATCTTTGGAATATGATACGTTTTCGCTATTAACCAATGTTTCTGCTAGCACTGTACCTGTTACAGATATTATTAAACCTAGTAATATTCCTATAAATAACCTATAATGTTCTTTCATATTTTCCTTTCTTTCTGTATTTATTAATTTTATAAGATGTTAGTTTCTAATTCATCCAACAAGAACAACTCTAAATCCAAGTTCAACATGTCCTGCTCCGGTAAATTCATCAAAGTCAAATTGTCCAGCAAGTATACCATGATAATAAGCGCCGCCTCTAAAAAACCAGGGCTTTGTTTCATATATAAATCTAGCATAGTCACTATACCAACTACTATGTTCTTTTTTTACCCCTTGGCCTTCTGCATCAAAATAGGCATAGAAAGGGCCAATTTCACCTGTAGCGTCACCTAATATTCTATTAGAATACGAATGTTCATTACTACTTTCTTTATATAGATCTATATATCCTTGTTTAGCATAATTAACTATTTCTGTTTCATCAAAACCAGATGTAACTGTATTTTGTATCGTAGCGGCAACATATTCGTGAGCACCGCCACTCATATCATACACGCCTGTTATGTTTCCAGTAGTACTAGCAAGATATCCTGTGGCACTATTCCATGGTTGAGTTACACTATAATCTATTCCTGTAGTCCCATGGAAAGTTTTTATGTCTGAATCTGGAGCAGCAGAAAAGCCAGTTAAATAAGCCTCATTGTTATTCACATTCAATTGTGCTCCTTTACCATATTGTGAATGAGAAAGATATGTTACTGCACCCCACTCAGTATTTCTCATCATATGACTACTCAAATCTTCTTTGTAGTTTAAAGAAGACTTGAATATATTTGATATTGAGTTTCCGCGCCAGGAATACACACTTGGCTTTATTATTATTTTGTCACTATTAAGTTCATCAATTTCAGATTTTTCAGTTACCCAGCTACTGGTATTAATAGAATTGGTGCCATTACCAGTTTGATTATATCCGGTTTCAAATTTGCCTACCCATATGCCATTTAATTCTTCATTTCCTAATATAAATCCAGGGTGAATTAAATAATTATCAACAGCAATACCTGAAGGTTCACTAAATGTTCCATTATTTGAATTCCATGTTAAAGTTTGGATATCTTCACCTCTCTTAGCTTTCGTACCTGATTCAAGTTGTTCTGGACTTCCAAATATAACATCTATTATTCTTGCATTATTTGACACTTTTGATATTGAATGATCATAATCAGAATCATTAAGAATACTTGCATCAATAGCTTCATCATATTTTCCTAAGTTCCATATTTTATATGCATATCTTGGTATCCATACAAAATAACTTTCTATATCTTCTTCTAATATTTTATCTCCTGTATGGTACTTATCATATGCATCATCTACTAATATAACTGCATTAGCCCATTTCTTAGCTTCATATGAATACCACGCTGTATGAGTGTTTGCATAATATGCATTACCATCACCATCAAGATAGATAGGTATCATTCCAACACTTAATACTGGATCTGCTCCATTTAATATTTCTTCGGTATATTCTTCTTTTTGATAGCCTGCTCTTGCATAGAGTTCATCTAATGCTCCTTTTACATTGCTTGCTGAACCACCACTCGTTGAATTGGAATATGACACTTCTTCACTTGAAAAAATAGTCTTGGCTACTACTATACAAGAACTTGATACTATTATTCCTACTATTATACCGATTAATATTTTAATATTACTTTTCATATACTATTCACCTTTATTATCTTTATATAAAATATATAATCTATCTAATGCACATTGAACATTATGACACTCTTCTCCAAGTGTGCTATGAGCATTACTATTACTTGGGTCATAAAGTAATAATATTGAACCTGGTACTTCAAACTCTAATTTACAAGATATTGTTTGAGTTGGATCAAATGTTATAGCCTGACCATCGTAATTTAATTCATTATATACTTCATTTCCATCTGTTCCAACACAATTACTTTTAGCTAAATGATAATTCTCGGGAAATGTTTCTGATTCATTAGCAGTATTACTAACCTTAAAGCCAAAAGAATAATTAACAATTGCCACTGCTGCAACAATTATTAATACAAAGGTACTTAATGATATTACGATTATCTTTTTGTTCTTTAATTTAGAAATTAATCCCTTCATAAAGCCTCCGTGTAAATTGACAAAAACTAAAAAAAAACAAGGTCTTGGGCTTAAAATCTTGTTTTCCTTTGTCAATTTACGTGAAGTTGTTAGCGATGCTAATTCGGTAACCCTTCGAGTACTGGATAACCATCAGAACCAGATACCCAGTTTAAAATGGTAAGATTACTGTTATCATCTATTAATTCATCGTTTATTAGCTCTAATTTGAGTTCTTTTAAATTAATATTACAAATATTATTATTTAATGTTGTAACAAAATTTTTACCATTTAACAATTCAGTGCCCTTCATTTGATTTTCTGAAATTCCAATTCCATAAGCATTTGCATTACTTCCTTGCACTCCGTCTCTTTTAATATAATAAACCTCTTCAATGGTATTATTTTGCCTATTATTAAAATATCCTAATGAATATTGTTCATCACTGCTATTATAAACGTTGTACATTTTAACCATTTCATTCGTAAAACTCCAAATTAGTCCTTTACTTTGTGTAGAAGAAATAGTGCTCTTACCTTTATTGTACGAATTTAATATATAAATTTTACCATATTGAATTAATAATAATCCTTGAGCACCAAGATTACTTTCAATATTTCCTGTGTTATAAGAATTCAAAATATATGCATTACGAATATCTTGTGAATTACTATAAGCAAACCCAATCAAACCACTAGCATATCCTTTATCAGAATATATTTTTCCATTATTAAAACTTTTATTAATTAATATGGTAGTATTATATGTTCCCCCTAAAAGGCCACCGCTTATACTAGAGGTTGATGTTAAAGTCCCTTCATTGAAGCAGTCTTCCATTATTAGATTACTATTAGGATTGCCACGACCGACTATTCCTCCCATGGAGGTGGAGCGATTGTCAATGCTATTTATGATTATCCCCTTATTGTACGAATTTAAAATCTTTAAAGTTGCTCCGGAAGCAATATTTCCTATTAATCCTCCAACATTGTATCCACCATTTATTTCACCTTCGTTGCTACATTTTTTAACCAGCAAATCTCCACCCAAATCATTGCCTAGGATACCTCCTATATATCCATTTGCGGCATCATTAGTAATTTTTACCAAGTTATGACAATTTTCTATAATAATCCCATTTCCTTGCGAGACAATACCACCAATATTACTTGTGACTGTTGAATGGTATTCCCCAGTAATTGTTAGATTACTTATTTTCCCATTTTTTACATCACCAAAAAATCCAATTTCAGTAGAATTTGTTGTTTGATTGAATATGTAAATATTATTTATAGTATAACCATTACCATCAAAATTTCCCTCAAAAGGTTTGGCTGCCGTTCCAATAGGAACAAAACCTGCTCCTTCAGTATTTGTTAATTCATCGAATATTGTTGTGTCAACTTTATCATCTTTGTTGAAATCTCCATAAGATTTATTAGTTGAATTTTTATAATCATCAGCTTTTTTAAAATCTAAGTCATTCATTAGTTTTACTGTTTTGCCTTTTAAAGAATCTCCTTTATTTACTTTTAATGATAAATCGACTAAATCCTCTATCTTTTCTATTTTAATTATTTTATCAAACTTAGCAGTGCATTTATCCCATTTATCAGTTGTTAAATAGGCAGCCCATTTTTCCTCATCCCATTTTAAACCGCTGCCATTTTTGCAAGTACTTTGAGAAATATTGAATGTGTAATCTTCTTTACTTGGCCAATCTATTCCACTATATATTTTATATTCTCCATTTTCTTCTACTAAGATGGCTAAATCAAAATTATCATAATTTAATTCTTTATTTGGCGTACTTTTACACGATGTAGAAATTACTAAAAACACTATTAATAAAAAAATCTCAATTATATTCTTCATACGATTTCCTTTGTAAATTGACAATTATTAGTCATTTTTCTACCCTTCATTTTCCCCATTGTCTCAAAAAAAAAAAAAAAAAAAACAAGATTTTTGCTTTAAAATCTTGTCTTTCTCTGTCAATTTACGTGAAGTGTTGCTTATTTATTAGTTTCTAATGTCTCACTATATTCTGTGGTATTCCTTACCTCTTCAGTTTTTTCATTCGTAGGCATAAAGCATGCTGCGAATAATATAAGTACTATAATAGCCATTATTAAATTTTTATATTCTAATATCTTTTTCATATCTCTACTCCATAGTATAGTCAATAAAATAGAAATTATCACCATCAAGTTTAAAATTATAACTATAAGTATTAAAATCTATATCATTAAACATTTTATCATAATCACATTCATAGTCCATTTCATCACCCCAGCAATAATCCTTGAAAGTAGCTACAGGTTCTTCATAGTTAAAATAGTCTTCTAAAGATTTATAAAATTCTGTAGGAGCACCGATATCGACATAATTTGAAAATATAGTTTTATATTTAACACTTACGATATCGCCTTTTTTAACAATCTTCTCGCCTTTTCTCTTTATAATAGGAGAGCTGAAGCCATGACCTAAATGATTTTCGTTGGTATGATATGTTTCAGTAGTCCCATCATAAAAGTAGTCTATTTGATCACAAAAGCAGTATATATCCATCATCGTAACTTCAGCATCAGGTCCAAAATATTCTCTAGTAAGTTTTTCAAAATTGCGTTTATTTAAGTATACAGTTTCATCATTTACTATTGGATATCCATCTTTATAATTTTCGGATATAGCAATACTTAATAAGAGTGATAACTTATTATTGTCTGTTAAATCATTAAACTTTTTACCAACAAATTGAGGTTCAAATAAATTTATGATTCTATCTACTTTTTCTTGTTGCTCATTAGTTAGGGTATAGGATTCTTCTTTATCTTCATTTACCTTGTTTTCTGTAATATTATTTTCTACATCTTTATTCTTGGCAAAATTATCATATAAACCACAACCGGTTACTAAGAATAGAATCATTAAGATAAGTATGAGTTTCTTCATATTTATCACCCTCACCACCAATATATATCATAAACAAAAAAATATCAAGTTTAACCTTGATATTATTCTTCAGTATTATTCGCTATTTTAACTTTTAGCCAGCCAATTAAATCAGTTTGATCAACGCCTCCGATAAAGCCTCCAGTTTGCTTTCCACCCTTAATAATTATAACGGTTGGAGCCATTCCATAGTTTTCTAGGAAATATCCATATGTATTAGTTACTTTTGGGCCTTTACCATCTTCAGATACAGCTTGGGTAGATTTCATATCTAACTTGCTTGCTAAAGCTTCCCATGCTGGGGAGTCAAAATCTATTGATAATAAATCAACATATTGCGTAACATAATTTAACTCTTTTTGAGCTTCAGCCATTTTAGGAAGTAATCTTGTACATACATCACAAGTATCACTACCTATCATTACAACATATGTACCCCCATCTTCAAACATCTCTAAAACATCTTCAACATCTACTTCATGCATCATAGATATATCATAATCTTTATTCTTTTTAGGGATATTTACAATGATTACGATAATAACTACAATGGCTGTTATTACTCCTAAAACGGATAAAACTATTTTAGTAAGTTTATCCATATTATACCTTCATTAATTCTTCTTCTTTTATCTTTATTTCTTCATCAATTAATTTTGTATATTTATTAATTGTTTCTTGTAAATCATCAAGCATTAGTTTTTCTTCATCTTCAGGATATTTAGCCTCTAAAATCTCATCTTTATCTTCTTGACGAATATTTCTAAGTGCTACTTTTCCTTCTTCACCAATACCTTTAGCAAGTTTAACATATTCTCTTCTTCGATCTTCTGTAAGTTCAGGAATAGTTATAATAACCATTTCGCCATTATTCGTAGGATTAACTCCTAAATTGGCTTCCATAATAGCTTTTTCGATATCCTTAATACAAGATTTATCAAAAGGCTTGATAAGTAATTGTCTTGCTTCAGGAACAGTTATATTGGCAAGACTTTGAATTGGGGTTGGGGTACCATAGTAACTTACCATAATACCATTAAGCATCGCAGGATTAGCTCTACCTGCTCTTATGGTTGTAAGTCTTTCTTTGACACTTTCTAGTGTCTTACTCATTTTACTTTCAGTATTCATTATTCTCGTATAATCAATCTTATAGAAATGGTTAATTAAATCTATAGTTGATTATATCCTTTCTATTAATATTTTTTTAT
>CANPXU010000038.1 GCA_947586825.1 uncultured Bacilli bacterium
GCTTCAACCTTTAAAGGAGCAGCATAGTTTACCATTCTTTCTTTTGCTTCCTTAATTGAATATCTTGGTTCATCAAATGAATAATCACCAAATTCTAAAGAAATATTACCAGTAAAACTTTCAACAGGAAAAAGATCCTCAAAGGTCTCTCTGATTCCATTTTCCAAAAAGTTTTGGTAACTCTTCTTTTGAACTTCAAGTAAGTCGGCAAGCTCTAGTCTATTTTTTGCTTTTGCAAAATTCCTTCTTTCGCGATAGTCTCCGAATTTTTCTACTTTATAAGCCACGATCTCACCCCATCATTAATATTTTTTTAGACTACTTAATTTATATAATAATAAACATGTCAGCAATATATAATTCTAGCAGTTTTATAGCAATTTTGTCAACGTTTTTTGCAAAAATATACATAAAACCCCTTACTTTTACAAATATTTTCAACTTTATAGACACTTTCAAGGGCTTTTTCCATACTTTTAGCACCCTGGTCTTTACGCAAAACGTACCAAAGCTGTCCATCATCAGTCAGATGTTCTTTAGCATTTTCTAATATATCGAGTAAAACGTTCTTCCCTGCTCTAACTGGTGGATTAGTTATTATAAAATCATACTTATCATTTATATTTTCATAAACATTACTTATAAACGCTTCCGCATTTACATCTATTTTAGCTATATTTCTTTTAGCTAGATGGACCGCTCTTTTATTAACATCAATCATAGTTACATGAGTATCAAGTATTTTAGCTATTACAATACCCATGAAGCCATATCCACAGCCTACATCTAAAACTTTGCCTCTTGTTTTAGTATTTTCTAAAAAAGTTTCTACCAAAAGACGGCTACCATAATCAATATGATTTTTACTAAAGACGCCATTATCACTTAAAAAAGAAAAACTATATCCATTATATTCATAATTGATTGTTTTTATTTCACTTTTTAAATTCTCATTATTAGTAAAATAGTGATCCATCAAATTCCCTTTTCTTAAAAACTAGTCTTATTATATTATAGCTTTAAAGCCCAGTCAAGCTTAAAAAGATGCAGATATAATAGGCCAGACAAAATAACCTAGCCAGAAAAGTAAAAGTAATCCTAAAATGATACCTATAACAATTTTTAATACTTTTTTCTTTTTCATAATTTTCAACTTTCCTTTGTATTATATCAATAAAATATTAAAAAAAGAAGAAAAATAGCACAAAAGATTTGACAAAATAATTCTTTATAATGATAATTATGTAAGAAAGGTATAAATAATGAAGAAAAAAATATTATTACTCTTAAGTACTGCCCTTCTTTTAACGGGATGTGCTAAGAATGAAGAAAAGAAATTTGAACCTGAACATGTTGATGAAAATCCGATTGTTACAATGACTATTAAGGATTATGGAAATATCACTTTAGAGCTTTACCCTAACGAGGTATATAATACCGTTGCTAATTTTGTTACGCTAGTCGAAGATGGCTTCTTTAATAATAATGTTATTACAAGAGTACAAAAAGGCTTTGTTGTCCAAGGTGGCGGAGGCAAAGAACTTGATTACAGTATCGAAGGCGAATTTGCATCTAATGGTATAGAAAATAATATATCTCATGAAAAAGGTGTAATATCTATGGCTAGAACCAAGTTACCTGATTCCGCGGGAGGTCAATTTTTCATATTACTCGAGGATAGTACCTATCTTGATGGTGATTATGCTGCTTTTGGTAAAGTTATCGAAGGCATGGATGTCATTGAAGAGATTGCCGCTAAAGATTATGACTACTTAGTTAAAGATATGGGCTACTTAAAAGAAGAAGACTATATAACAATCGAGTATGCAACAGTCGATACCAAGGGTTATAAATATCAAGTTAATAAGATTAAAAATAATTAATTACCAGCCATGGTAATTTTTTATTGCAAAAAAGAATACACTTCCATGAAAGTGTATTTTTTAATTACCGATTTCTATTTTCAATCAATTGTTCAATATATTCTTGAATTTTTTGTAATTCAGATGACGTATATTCATCTTGGACTAAATCACCAAAGCCTTTGCTATATAAATATTTATTCAAAGTCATGCCTGAATTCGGACTAATTTCATCGCTAAAATAGAATAATGTAGTACCATATTGGGAATAGTTGCTACCATATGCAACGTTATCTTGAGTTTTTGCATCTAAGAACAAAACTCGTGTAGGTTTATCCTCTGATAAATATAATATAACGTCCATTACTCCAATATCGCTTAATGAATGACTTGAATAGTAAGGCTTGCCATAATTATAATTTAATTCACCACCAAGAATATGCGTATGGCTATTATTTATACTATCTTGATCATATGCATTTCTTACTGTTATAAAGAATGAACGGCCATTATAATCTTTTTTATCAGAAAGACTATCTAGTGATTTATCATAAACAAATATATCATTTGCTTGATATGCTTCATCAATAACCGGTAATTGCACTGCTTCTATAGAACCATCTTTATTTTCACATCTATATATACCATCGCCTTCATAAGTGACTGATGTATAATTATTACATGGTATTACAAGTTCAGTACTTCTCGTATCATATAATCCAGAATAATATTCTCCATTATTATGAGTGCCTACCCACATATAAGTTCCATAATTATGTTTTGTAAATTCATTATTAATAGTATCAAAAGTATCACACGGAATATCTTCATGCATTGTATCAAGATTAAATAATCCAGGATAACTATTTTCGCCATTGCTTAGTCTAACCCAAACTAATCGAAGGCCATCAACATTTCTAAATTCATTAGATACATATGAATATGTTTCATATAACTTTGCCAATGGATTTTCAGCGTTTTGGATGGCAACTGATCTATCGGAAGCCTTGGCAAAAGCATTAGCAATATAATCAGCAATATCTTGTTCTTCTTGAACATCAGGTTCTGTAGAATCTTGGCTTTGATTTGTATCAGAAGATTGTAGTGCTTCATTTTCTTCACGTAAATCACTAACTAATTTTTCTAGGTCAGCTATTTTTTTATCTTGTTCCCCTATTGTTTGATTAAGTTCAGAATTTTCTGCTTGCAAATCATCAATTAATTCCAGATAATTATCGTCCAGATTCTCACTTTTGTCTTTACTAGCACATCCAGAAACTAGACCTAATTGCAACACAGCAAGTAAGCCTGCAATATTTCTCCTCATTTTCAAATTTTTCATCACATAACCCCCTAAAGTTGCTGCATATTGTATCATTTAAGTACCCTTCTGTCAATTATTATCTATTTCACAAAAAAAGTCATTTTATTAAAATGACTTTTTCTTAATTTTTCTTAAGACTTATACCTACACTATATTCATTTAGTTTTAGATCTTTAGCTAAGCTTTCATCAAATATAATCTTAGTAGCTAAAGTTTCAGAAGATACATAATCATTATTGTTTTCAATAGCATTTTTTAGCTCTTCATCAGCGTTATAAGTAATCGTAATTCTATCGGCGATATCAAAGCCGTTTTCTTTACGAAGAGCTTGAACTTTAGAAACAAATTCTCTAGTATCTCCTTGTTCTTTTAACTCTTTAGTAATAGTAGTATTTAGAATAATGAAGTTACCATTATCCATGCCTACATTAAAGCCTTCTTTAGCATTATATCTAATATCAACCATCTCAGGAGTAATATCATATTTTTCGCCGGCAATTTCAAGAGTTATAACTTCACCCTTAAGAAGTTTGGCAGTCTCATCTTCGGAAAGATTTGCAAGGGCTTTAGTATACTCACCCATATTCTTACCAAAGATCTTACCTACTTCTTTGAAGTTAGGCTTGATTTCAAAAGTCATATATTCATTAATATCTTTAACAAATTCGACTTCTTTAACATTTAATTCTTCTTCAATTAAAGATACTAAGTCTTTTAAAAGTTCTTCATTTTTACCATCAATTAAAGCCTCTGGTAAAGGTTGACGAACCTTTATTTTGTTTTCTTCTCTAACATATCTTCCGATAGAAATAATGCTACGAACTAAATCCATCTTTTCTTGAATATGTTCATTAATTAGTTTTTCATCACATACAGGATAATCAGTTAAGTGAACAGATTTTTCGCCAGTTAAGTTACGATATAACTCTTCAGCAACAAACGGTGTAATCGGAGCTATTAACTTAGCAAGACCTGTTAAAACTTCATAAGTAGTTATATAAACGGCCTTTTTAGAGTTATCAAGCTCACTACCCCAGAATCTATTTCTATTTCTTCGGATATACCAATTAGATAAATCATCAGATACAAATGAAGCTAAATAGTGTACTACTTTATTTAAATCATATTCATCAAAGCCTGCTCTTACATCTTTAACAAGTTTATTATATTTAGAAAGTAACCATTTATCGATTTCTTCCCTATCTTCATAAGCTACTTTACAATCATCCGTATCAATACCATCAATATTAGCATACATAGCAAAGAAACTATAAGTATTTTTTAATGGATTAAAGAATTTAGAGTAAACTTCTTTTAAGCCTTCAATATCAAACTTTAATGGTGTCCATACTGGTGATACATATGGAAGATAGAATCTTACCGTATCAGCACCATAATCTTTAATCGTAGTAAACGGCTCAACGATATTGCCTCTTGATTTACTCATCTTCTTGCCTTCAGCATCAAGTAATAAATCATTTACTAGAACATTTTTAAATGGGGAACAACCTTTTACAAATGTTGAAATAACTAAAAGTGTATAGAACCAACCACGAGTTTGGTCAATACCTTCACAAATGAAGTCCGCAGGGAATTGACTTTCCCAAAGTTCTTTATTTTCAAATGGATAATGATATTGGGCAAATGGCATAGATCCTGAGTCAAACCAACAGTCTAATACATCAGGGATTCTAGTCATACTCTTACCACATTTTTCACATTTAATATGAACATTATCAATATATGGTTTATGTAAATCTAGATTATCATCTATTTTTTCAACAGCCATTTCTTTAAGTTCGGCAATACTACCAACCATATGCGTATGGCCACATTCACACTTAAAGTATGGAATTGGGCTTCCCCAGTATCTACTTCTTGATACATTCCAGTCACGAGCATTAGCTATCCAGTTAGCAAATCTTTTTTCACCAACATATGCCGGATACCAATTAACCTTAGAATTAGCTTTTACTAAATCATCAGTCATCTTACTTACTCTAATATAGTAACTTGGCATTGAATAATAGATAAGAGGTGTATCACAACGCCAGCAGTGAGGGTATTCATGGGAAATCTTTTGTTTCTTAAATAACTTATCATTTTCTTTTAAGTACTCTACTACTTCTTCATTAACATCGTGAACAAATTTGCCTTCCCAAAGGCCACCGGTATAACAACCATCTTTACCAACAGGGTTTAAGTATGGTAAATCATAATTCTTGCCAACATTTGCATCATCTTCACCAAAAGCCGGAGCAATATGAACAATACCAGTACCATCTTCCATAGTTACATATTCGTCACAAGTTACATAAAAGGCTTTTTTATCTACTTCAAAAGATGGAATTAATTGTTCATACTCCGTGTACTCTAAATCTTTACCTTTATAAGTTTCTAAAACTTTAGCTTCATCACCTAGAACTTTTTCTAGTAAAGCTTTAGCTAATATAAATTTAACACCCTTAGATTCTGCTAAAACATAATCTTCCTTAGGATTAACACATAGTGCTACGTTAGCAACTAAAGTCCAAGGTGTAGTTGTCCAAACAAGGAAATAGACATCTTCATCCTTTTTCTTAAATGGAACATAAACTGTAATTGCCGTATCTGTTTGATAATTTTGGGCAACTTCATGAGTTGCAAGTCCTGTACCACAATGAGGACAATATGGAACTACTCTGGTGCCTTCATAGAACATGTCTTTTTTAAACATTTCTTTTAAAATCCACCATTCAGTTTCAATATATTCATTTTTATATGTTAAATAAGGATGTTCAACATCAAAGAATTGACCCATCTTACTAGTAAGTTTTGTGAAAGCATCTTCATTTTCACCAACACTTTTACGGCACTCTTCATTAAACTTATCTACACCTAAAGCTTCAATTTCTTTTTTAGATGATATGCCAAGTTTCTTTTCAACATGATTTTCAATAGGAAGACCATGAGTATCCCATCCGATTTTTCTGATAACTTTCTTACCATTCATTACATGATACTTAGTAATTGTATCCTTTAAGTTTTTAGATACCATATGATGAAGTCCTGGGAATCCATTAGCAAAAGCTGGTCCATCATAGAAAACAAAAGTATCATTATTTTCTCTAAGTTTTACTTGAGCATCATGCATCTTGTTGATGCTACCCCATGAAGCACTGATTGAATCTTCTACCTCACTAACGGGTCTTTTGTCTAGTTCTTTAAAATTTTTCATATTGTTTCCTTTCCACAAAAAAAGGTAATACCAAAGGGCGAATTAACCGCGGTACCACCTTATCTTATTACTTTATTACCTTAACGGGGCTTAAGCGTCTAAACTTACTAAATTTTCAGTCTAGCAGTTAACAAGTGATCTAAATTATTACTTAATATGCTAGCTTTCACCTTATCTAGCTCTCTTTAATATCTTATAATAATTCCGTCTTGTATCAAAACCTTTAAAAATATAGCTTCATTATAGTACAAATTATTTTAGGTTGCAAGTAAAATAATAATTAATCTCTAAAGTCTATTGGAAGACTTAATTTACGAACTACTTCACTATTCATAGAAG
>CANPXU010000039.1 GCA_947586825.1 uncultured Bacilli bacterium
AACGCTACTGCTATTATATTCATACCGGCATAGCCGGTAGTTTTATGTATGACCTTTTCGGTCATACATAATAAAAAACATGAGCTAGTGTATGAATCGCTCATGTTAAAAATGTTCAATTATGATTTTAGGTTTAATGGTACTTATTTTTTACTTATAACTATCATCTCCTTACAATATTCAGTTTAATATATGAATGTGAAATTTTTATAAAGGATATATGAAATTTATGTTATAAGTCTTCATTCATTAAATCTTCCCATACCTTTTCTTTTTCTTTAAGTAAGTTATTAAGTCTTTCTATTTCTAGATTTATCTCACTGGCCTTTTGATAATCCGTATAAACTTCTTTTTCATATAAACTTTTATTAAGCTCTTTTAATTTTTCATTTATGATATCTATCTCTTTTAAAACACCTTTTATCTCTTTTTGCTTATCTTTTATGATAATGGTTTTATTTTCTTTTGGAACTTTCACCTCTTTGTTTTTTACTACTACTTCTTTATTTTTACTATTTAGATAATCTTCATAGCCATAATCATAATATTTAACACCATTTTCATCGAAGACAATTAAAGCATCCGCGATTTGCTTAACAAAGTAACGATCATGACTAACAAACAAGGCAGAACCTGGATACTCTCTTAGAGCGTTTTCCAGTTTTTCTTTACCCACAATATCGAGGTGATTGGTAGGTTCATCTAAAAACATCAGATTAGGTCTTGCATAAAACGTTTCACACAAAAGAAGTCTTACTTTTTCACCTCCAGAAAGGACGCTTAAATCTTTATCTACTTCATTAGATTGAAATAGAAAGGTTCCTAAAGCTCGGCGAGCTTCTTCATTTAAATAATCTGGAAACTTATGAATAAATTCATTTAATACAGTGCCTGTAGTAGCAAAGCTTAAGTTTTGATCAAAATAAGCAGTATGAACATTATAGCCTAAGGTAATCTTTCCTTTTAAAGGAGGAATAATATTACAAATGGTCTTAAGCAAGGTAGACTTACCTATCCCATTTTGTCCTATGATACCTATCTTTTTACCATAAGGTATTTCAAAAGATATTTTTCCTAAAGACTTATCATAACCAAATTCTAAATTATCAACAGTTAAAACAATCTTGCCTGGTTTGGGAATATCCGTGAAATTAGTTTTAAAGCCTTTGGTATCTGCTTTCTTAGGCTTTTCAATAATTGTCATTCTTTCAATTTGTTTAAGCTTTGATAAAGCCATCTTAGCTTTGGTAGGTTTAAATCTAAATCTTTCATATAAATCTTTTAGTCTTTTTATCTCTTTTTGTTGGTATTCATAATCCTTTAGTAATTTATCATATCTTTCTTTTTTAAGCTTAGTATACTTAGTATAATTACCAACATATTTAATAGTCTCACCATATTCAATTTCATAGACAATATCCACAACATTATCTAGAAACATTCTATCATGGCTTACCACGATAAAAGCCTTTTTATAGCCTTTTAGGTAGTCTTCAAGCCATTCAATAGCCGATATATCTAAGTGGTTCGTAGGTTCATCTAAAATAAGTAAATCAGGCTCAGATAGAAGTAATTTCATAAAAGAAATTTTCATCTTCTCGCCACCTGAGAAATCTCTTATTTTTTTATCTTTATCACTACTTGCAAAACCAAACTTATTAATCATAAGTTCAATACTCTTTTTGTATGCATAGCCTCCTAAGGCATTAAAACGGTCTAATGCATTAGAGTAATCCATAATATTTTTATCACTAGAAAGATCTTTTTCTAAGGTATTAATTTTATTTTCTAAAGCTATCATTTCTTTATATGAAGAAGATATCTCATCATATAAAGTATTACCATCATTAATCTTTATTTGTTCTAAATAACCTATTTTAAAATTACCTATCTTAGTTATCTCAAAAGGTTCTTCCCTAACACCTTCCGTAAATAAATCATTATCAATAATAGCCTTTAGTAAAGTAGTCTTCCCACTGCCATTTCGGCCAACAATAGCAATATGATTATTATCATTAACTTCAAAATTAACACTCTCTAAAATAGTGTTACCATTTATCTCGACCATGCCATTTTGAATTCTTAATTTCATATTGTCTATTTCCTTTGCTCTATTATTATAACATACAATTTTAGGCATATAAAAACTCTTCATAAAGAAGAGCTTTAATTATTTATTTTTCTTAGAAGCAAGTTGTCTTATTTCATCTTGAAGTTTATTAAATCTAATTGTGTCATATATTACTACTATTGCAACTGCTATTAAATCGATAAGAATTATACCGCCAATCCCAACTGAAGATGTGCCTTTTTCTGGAGCATTTTCCATTTCTTCAAAGACATCATATCGATCTTCCGGATTTTTTTCGTATTCCTCATTAATAGCTGCTAAAACAGCTTCACCATAAGCATCTTCTGTAAAACCCGGGAAAAAGTTATCACCGATTACGATAAATGGAACTCCAAGTTTTTCAAGATTAGGTGCTTCCATAAATTCGGCAGTTTCATGTAATAGTTCATCATTCTTTGAATCATTCCATGTTTCAAAAGAAACAACTTTAAATTTATCGCCTTCATCTTCATATATCTTATTAAGATATTCTATAAAGCCACGGCAAAATCCACATCCTTGGCCACGGAATAAATAAATTATAACTTGTTTATCATTTTCTTTATATTCATCAAAAGCGGGCTCCATTCCCTCAGCTTCAAGAATTTCTTCAAAATTCAATGTATTATATTCTTCAATATTTATAGCTTTAGCACTTAATGGTAATGCTAAACATAATGTTGCAATAATTAATGTTATTATTTTTTTCATATGTCCTCCATCGCTAATTATATCATATATTGTCATTACTTGTCTAATTTATAGCTTTTCTTTCATCAAAAGTTCTTGAAATTTCTTACTATCTTTAGGATTACCCGCGGCTGCAAAATGGCCTCTACCTCCAAAATAGTTAGCAATTTGACCAACATCGATGTTAGGCTTCGTTTGGCGATAAGAAACCGAATCACCATCATCAATTATTAAGCCTATAGCATCAATATCCAGTTTATTATCTTTCATAATAACAGCATTAATATCATTACGATATTTATAAAGAATATGGGTAAATCCTACTTTATAAACTGCTTTATCTATATTTAAAATCACAACTTTAATATTATTAATATATCTTTCTATGGTATCATGTAAGTCTTGTTCAAAATCAGCAAAAATTTTTTCTTCATCTTGTGAGAATTTAAGTTCTTTATCATGCTCAAGTTTACCCTCTATAATTTGCATATATTTTTCGAATCCTTGCGTTTCAAACAAAATATGCAGCTTGCGAGGATTAATATTATTTTTCTCTTGCCACTCCCAGACATCATATAATCTTGTCCATTCTGATAAAGTATCTAAAAAACGTGTTTTATTAAGATAATGATTATCTACTAAATATTTGTAAAAAATACTTGTTCCGGATTGTTTAACACCATTTTCCAAAACAATAATATTCACAAAATCGTATTTATCATTACCACTTGTTATTTCGCTTTCATGATGATCTAATACTATCACTTTATCTTTTAATAACTTATCATTATTAATCTCATTTAAAAGAGGTTCTTTTATACAAAGATCTGTAACGATAATTAAATCATAGTTATACATACTTTTATCACTCATATATTTAGAGACATTTTCATTTATGGCAAAAGATTTAGTAGGTACCATTTCATAATCTTTAAAAGCTCTTTTTCCTAATATAGCACAGTTAATGCCATCAATATCTTGAGAATGGGTAAAATGTAATACTTTCATAAATAACTCTTTCTATAAAAAAAGCAAATCTTTTGATTTGCCCATTAGTAACTAATACTTTCTGTATCATAAGATGCTATTATACCACTATTTTGTTTGACTTCTTGTTCTGTCTTTTTATAAAAACCTATACTAAGTATAGCGATTATTATTAATCCCGTTAAAAATATTTTATTACTAAAAACTTTTAATAATCCTTCATCATCCATATTTTTCATAGCCTCATTCAATATTTTACTATAGATATCAAGAATCACCTAGAGTTTTAAGACAACTTACCGACTATTTGACATTATTTTTTAACAAATAGATATTTTTCACTTTAATTATACTACCTAAAAACAAGATAAATCCTAAAATAAAAAAGATCATCGAAAGTATTATATTGTCATCAAATAAGATAATACCTTGAGCAAAAAGACAGAAAGTAGCAATAATAAAAATAGATAATATCGTAATTATAAGTGGATATCTTACTGAATTATTTTGCTTTTGATTAAAAAATAAGTTAGCTATATTTTCAAATAATTTTTCCATATTTCCCCCACGGGACTTATTATACAATAAATTATAAATTATTGCTCGACTTTTATATCATTTAAACTAAAATCTATTACTTTACTTAGATTATTAAGTGAAGTTTCAATTTGTAAGCCTATTTTGCCACCACTAAATAAGATAGTATCATAATCTTTAGCACTTTCATCAATTACCGTTTTAAAAAACTTTTTCATGCCAATTGGCGAGCATCCTCCATGAATATAAGCAGTAAGGGGCAGAAGATCTTTGCTTTTAAGCATTTCCACACTTTTTTCATTCACGCATTTCGCGGCCTTTTTTAAATCGAGTTCACTACAAACAGGTACTACAAAAACATAATGGTTACCTGATTTACCAGTCGTAACTAAAGTTTTAAACACTCTTTTAGGATCTTCGTTTAAAAAGTTTGCAACATCTATGCCTGATATAGCGCCACTTTTACTATAATCATGCAAAGTATACTCTATCTTCTTACTATCTAAAATTCTTATTGCATTAGTTTTTTCCATTTACTTCTCTTTCTATCCATGTCATTATAACATTTACTATATAATCAATTTGCTCTTTAGTTAAATCAGTATCTTGGGGAATCTTATGCCATTTATAAAGACAACCTCGACAACATGTTGCTGTAGCATGCTGAGCAATGAAAGTTGGATGACCTTTCATAGGAGTTTGCTTGCCATCATTTATAATTACTTTGCCAGCTAATCTTTTATTAATAAAATCATAAGTATGTTCTCTTATTTTATCTAATCCTTTATCATGGACATAAGCAATATCTTTTTCCTTAAGATGGAACTTACTTCTAAAAGGTGATTTAGATAAACGCCAAAGAATATTATCAATATCATTTTTCATATAGTATATCCCTTTTGAAAAATACTACCTTTAAAGGCAGTATTCATTATTTTTTCGTCTTTTTATTTTTCTTTTCCTTTTTACTTGCTTCAATCTTTTCTTGAACAGACTTTGGAAGTTCTTCTCTTCCTTTGGTCGGCACAAAATTATTAATTAGTCCTGCTTTATTGTTATTTTTTAAATAAATAGCTCCAAAAGAACAGAATACTACAGCCCCAATAAAGTTAACGATTAGATCTTTCATCGTATCAATAATACCAATATCAAGATAACCACCATCAATATTCATAAGAACATTACCATCTTTATCATATAGTATGGTTTTATCAATACCCTCAACAACTATAGCATTATTGGCTCTTTCGGGATCAAGTTCAACACTAGATATCTTTTGCACAATACGATCTTTTTGCATATCTACGCTTAAGATTTGATCAGCTCCAAATTCAAAGAATTCCCAAAGGACACCGATAGTCATTGAAAAGCAAAATGCTACAATGCATAAATACATGGGGCTCAAATTGATTTTCTCACTAGTATTATTTAATAAATTAACAAGCGAAAATCCAATTGCTGCACAAAGGAAGCCATTTAAAGTATGCAAGATTGTGTCCCAATATGGGATAGCTTCATAAAAGTTATTTATCTCTCCTAAAATTTCTGAAGAAAAGATAAATAAATATATTATAATTTCCAAAGTATTTGGTAAAGTAATATTAAGTTTATGTGATATTATCGAAGGCATTAATAATAATACTAAAGATAATAAACATAAAAAGGCATTACCAAAATCACCATGAATTATTTGTAATACCATACAAAGTAATACTAATGATCTAAGTATCAAGAATACCAATAAAGAACTTTTCTTTGTTTCTTTATAAGTATCTTTAATCATTTTAACTAATGTATATTTTTTACCCATAGCACACCTTTATTTTTCGCTTGTTACATCAAAGCCTATGTCAGAAAGTCTTTCTTTAACTTCATTTAAATCAAGATTTTCATCAGCTTTAATTGCTACTTCTTTAGTTTCATGATTTGCATCTACTTCTTCAATGCTTTCAATATTTTTTAAGACATTCTTAATACGATTTTCACAGCCTTCACAATGCATGCCCTCAACTTTTAAAACAATTTTCATATTTATCCTCCTGCTTCTTTCATCTAAATCTATTATATCACGTATAATGCTGATTAGTAAATTAATGAAATTGCAGATCATTGATTTACTAGTATAATAATTGTACTC
>CANPXU010000040.1 GCA_947586825.1 uncultured Bacilli bacterium
ATCGAAGGTGAAGTAAGTGATGATATATCAGGTGTTACTTTAGCTATATCTTCTGAAACGGTTGATGACACTGTTAAGATGCAAGTTAAGGTAAGGGTAGAACAAGATGGTAAGACCAGTGAAATAGCAGTTAAGTTAAATGTTAAAGTTACTTATGATGAAAAGTTAACTAAACCTGATGTATCTAAAGCCATTTCTATTGAAGAAGTAGATGCGGAAAAACTTTCTGATAATTTAATGGGTGCTTTAGAGAACTCTGATTTATATGATGTTTTAGCTCCATATTTAGAACAACCAGATTATGACACTGATTACGATTATGATTCTGATATGGATTATAACGATGACGAAGAAACTCCTTCCGTTGTAGATCCTGTTTATTCTGAACATTGTGATGAAGCAATTAATTGTGATTGTCTAGGTGATGCATGCTATTGTGAATATAAAGTAAATGGTTGGAAGACTCAATCAATAGTATGTCCTAACCCAAATATTTAGTTGTTTTTAAAAAAAGTTTGTTGTATAATCTTGCTTAAGCAGATGAAGAAAGAGTATTAGAAAATCTGGTGTTTATAAGAGAATTAACGGTTGGTGAAAGTTAATAATACCTATTTTTGAACTTGCTTTTGGATGTGTTGGGGTAGTTCCCTTATCAATTTAAAGTTATAAATAAAGGTGGTACCGCGATTAAATCGCCCTTTGGTGCTACCTTTTTTTTGGAGGTAATTATGGATAAGCAAATGATGATTAATCTAATAGTTTCCCTCGTGGCATTTGTCATCGTCTTTTTATTCTTTTATATTAGAGATATAAGAAGGCTTAAATCTAAAAAGAAAAAAACTATGATAACCGAAGTAAAGTATCTAATGCTGCGTAACAATATTAAAGAAGAATATTTATTAAATAAGGGATTCTTTGCTTTAACAGCATTCATTAATGCTTTTATTATATCTTTTGTTTTCTTCATTATTGAGCTTTTACACTGGCATATAGTATTAAGATTAATGGTAGGTTTTGTTTTAACAATAGCCCTTATATATAGTATCTATGGGATACTTGGAAATATATTGGAAAAGAGGAGTAATAGAAAATGAATTTTAATGAAATAGAAAAGAAATGGCAAGAATATTGGGATAACAATAAAGTGTTTAAGGCAGTAACTGGAGATAGTTCTAAAAAGCCTTATTATATTTTAGTCGAGTTCCCTTATCCAAGTGGAGCAGGTCTTCACGTTGGCCATGTAAGAAGCTATACTGCACAAGATGCGATAGCTCGTATGAAAAGAATGCAAGGATATAATGTTTTATATCCCATGGGTTGGGATGCTTTTGGTGCTCCTGCCGAGCAATACGCTATCAAAAATCATATTCATCCTAAAGAAGCAGTAAGAGAGAATATTAAAACCTTTAAAGGCCAAATGAAATCATTAGGTTTCTCATTTGACTGGGATCGAGAATTTTCAACAACTGATCCTGAATATTATAAATGGACCCAATGGCAATTCTTACAATTTTATAAACATAATATGGCTTATAAAGCCTGTGTGCCTGTAAACTGGTGCCCAACATGCAAAAGTGTTCTTTCTAATGAAGATGCTGCAGGTGGCGTATGTGAAAGATGTGGCTCTAAAGTAGTACAAAAAGAAAAATCCCAATGGATGCTTAGAATGAGTGACTATGCTGAAGACTTACTTAATGGTCTTGAAGATACACATTTTGCCGAGAAAGTAAAACTTGGTCAAATAAATTGGATTGGTAAAAGTGAGGGAGCAAATGTTACTTTTAAAGTAGCAAATACGGATTATGACTTTGTTGTCTATACAACTCGTCCTGATACTTTATTCGGGGTAACTTACTGTGTTCTTTCACCAGAACATGAACTTGTTCCTAAAATTACTACTAAAGAGCATGAGGAAGAAGTAAAAAAATATCAAGAAGCTTGTTCTTTAAAAAATGAAATGGAAAGAACCGAACTTAATAAAGAAAAAACAGGCGTTTTCACAGGAGCTTATGCTATAAATCCTGTTAATGGTAAAGAAATACCTATTTATATTTCTGATTATGTTCTTGCAAGTTATGGTACAGGAGCTATTATGGCTGTACCTGCTCATGATGAAAGAGACTATGACTTTGCTAAGAAATTTAATATCCCAATTATCCAAGTTCTTGAAGAAGTAACAGGAACACCTCATGAAAATGAGTTTAAGAAAAATAGTATTGTTGCTATTGTTTATGATGAAAAAAATGATAAATATTTAACTATCAACTGGCATGAAAAAGGTGGAAGATTATTTATTGGTGGCACTATTAAAGAAGGTGAAAGTCCACTTGAATGTGCTTTAAGAGAAGTAAAAGAAGAAACAGGTTATAGTAATATTGAACTTGTTTGTGAAACACCAAAGATTAATCACCATTATTATGCCTTTAATAAAGATAAATACTTTAATATAGAGTGTACAGGCTTTATGTTTAAGCTAAAAGATGATACTAAAGAAAGTCAAAATCTTGATGATGATGAAGCCTTTGATGTTGAATGGGTAGATCAAAATACGCTTTCTGAAATCAAAGATGAGTTACACGCGAAAACACTTGAATATGCTTTAAATCCTGGAGCTATGGTAGGTGATGGTATTCACATTAATTCAAGCTTCTTAGATGGCCTTAATAAAAAAGATGCTATTGATACTATTATTAAATGGCTATCTGATAATAAAATGGGTGAAAGAAAAGTCAATTATAAAATGCGTGACTGGATATTCTCAAGACAAAGATTCTGGGGTGAACCAATTCCGATGATTAACTGCCCTAAGTGTGGCTGGGTACCAATGGATGAAAAGGATTTGCCACTTCTTCTTCCTGATGTTGCAGAATATGAACCTACTGACAATGGCGAAAGTCCACTTGCAAAAATTGATTCTTTTGTTCATACAACTTGTCCTAAATGTGGTGGAGAGGCAACTCGTGAGACTGATACCATGCCTAACTGGGCTGGTTCAAGCTGGTATTTCTTAAGATTCATGGATGCGAATAATGATAAAGAGTTTGCTAGTATGGATGCTATGAAATACTGGAATAAAGTTAACTGGTATAATGGGGGAATGGAACATACTGCAAGACATTTATTATATGCTAGATTCTGGGTTCAATTCTTATATAACATTGGCTTAGTACCTAATAAAGAAATGATTGATGTAAGAGTTAGTCATGGTATGGTACTTGGCTCAAATAATGAAAAGATGAGTAAGAGTAAGGGTAATGTTATTAACCCTGATGACATTGTAAAAGAATATGGCGCTGATACTTTAAGAGTCTATGAAATGTTCATGGGTGATTATGAACAAGATGCTCCATGGAATACGGACTCTTTAAAAGGTTGTAAGAGATTTATTGATCGAGTAATTCGGCTTAAAGATAAAGTAGATTTAAATAATAATGAGTATACACCAAAACTTGAAAGTTTAATTCATAAGAGTATTAAAAAGGTTGAAAATGACTTAAATTCAATGGGCTATAATACTGCCGTATCAACTCTTATGATTTTACTTAATGCTTATGAAGATGAAGCATCTATAACTAGAAAAGATTATGAAACACTTCTTACATTGTTAAACCCAATGGCTCCGCATATTACGGAAGAGTTAAATGAAAGCTTAGGCAACAAACCTATCTGCTTAAATAAATGGCCTGAATATGATGAAGCGAAAACTGTTGATGATGAAAAGACTATTGCTGTTCAAATAAATGGTAAATTACGTGGATCTATTACTACAACATCAAGTGATAGTGAAGATGATATATTACAAAAAGCTAAAGATAATGAAAATGTTAAGAAATATATCGATGGAAAAGAAATTATTAAAACCATAGTTATTCCTGGGAAGATTGTTAACATTGTAATTAAAGGTTAAAATTAATAGCAAGATTTAAATAAAAAAGCTTGCTATTTTTATGAAAAGAACGCTATAACTCCAAAAAAATACGAAATGGATTGATTTTTTTGGAGTTATAGCGTATATTATAAATGGGTGATGATAATGCAAAGAAAAGCAATGAATGATCTAATCACTTGGAAAAATAAGAAAAATAGAAAACCTTTGCTTCTTTATGGAGCACGTCAAGTTGGAAAAACTTACCTAGTAAAAGAATTTGGTAAAGAATATTTTAAAGATATTATCTATGTGAATTTTGAAACAAATGATATTGTAGGTAAAATAATTGATGAAGATATTTCCCCTAGCTATATTATTAAGAACTTAGAAATAGCGTTTAATAAAAAAATAGACAAAGATAATACTTTGATATTTTTTGATGAAATTCAAAAAAATACAAGGGCTCTTACTTCTTTAAAATACTTTTATGAAGAAGCACCGGAATATTATGTTATTGGAGCAGGAAGTTTACTTGGGGTGCAAATAAGTAGAAAAGATTTTTCTTTCCCAGTAGGAAAGGTAGATTTTTTAACTATTTATCCTTTATCTTTTGATGAGTTCTTAATTAATACACAAAATGACTTGCTATTAAACAAGATAAAGGAATGTTATCATTCCAATGAACAAATGCCAAGCCAATTGCATAAACAAGCTTTAGACTTATATTACGATTATTTAGCTATTGGAGGTATGCCGGAAGTAGTTCAAGAATTTATTAATTCTAATTCAATGCTAAATGCTATTGATTATCAAAGTGCAATAATAGAATCATATAAAAGTGATATAACTAAATATAGTGATATAACCTATGCTCCTAAAATAATAGCAACATTTGATTCTATACCTGTTCAGCTTGCTAAAGATAACAAAAAATTCCAATATAAGTTAGTTCAAAAAGGAGGAACAAGTTCCATTTTTGGCGATTCAATTAATTGGCTAGTAGATGCTGGTATAGTAAATAAATGCGTTAAAACTAAAATAGGATTACCATTAAAAATGTATGAAGAGCTAGACTCATTTAAATTATATATGAATGATGTAGGATTACTTACAAACTTAAGTGAATTTCCCATATATTTAATTAAGAATCGTGATGCAGTTAATGAATTGATGATTGGCATGCTAACTGAAAACTATATAGCAAGCTCTCTTAAATTTAATGGATTAAATATTAATTATTGGAAAAATGAATTTGATAGTGAATTAGATTTTATTTTACAATCTGAAAAGGGATTAATAATTCCTTTGGAAGTCAAGTCTAGTATTCATACGAAATCTAAGAGTTTAGCAAATTATATGAAAGAATATAATCCTAAATATGGAATTAGAATTTCTTCTAAAAATTTTGGCTTTAAAAATAATATAAAATCTGTTCCTCTTTACGCAGCATTCTGTATAAATGCTAGCAGTTTAGATGATTAGCAAATGAATTTAATTAAAAACATGATTTCAACAGTAAATCTTGTTTTTGTGTTGTTATAGCTAGTATTTTCTTACCTTGCAATACTATAGAATTTTTTGTAAAATGAGCTTATGAAAAAAGAAAAACTTAAAATTTTGTATGAAGATAAATTTATAATCGTGGTATATAAAAAACCTAATCTTTTAACGATTGGTACTGATAAAGAGAAAGAAAAAACTTTATTTCATGAAGTATTAGAATATGAAAAAAAGAAAAATAAGAATAATAAAATATTTGTGGTTCATCGTTTAGACAAAGATACGGAAGGCTTAGTTATTTTTGCTAAAGATATTAAGACTAAGAA
>CANPXU010000041.1 GCA_947586825.1 uncultured Bacilli bacterium
ATGGATTTGAACCATAGAACCCGAAGGAACAGATTTACAGTCTGCCGCGTTTGACCACTTCGCTACCCTTCCAAAATCGCACTTAAAAACGTCTAAATTTCCAGTACGTTTATAATCTTACCATAAAAAGTTAATTTTGTGAACACTTTTTTTCACTTTTATCCTAGTTTTTACTTGGAGATGATAAAATTACATATTTAGATCATAAAAAATATTAATCCTTAAAATATTTTATTATAAAAGAGGTTCCTTTATTCTTTTTTGATGTTACTTCAATAATTCCCCCATCTTTTTCCACGATTACCTTAGCAAGAGAAAGACCTATTCCTGTACTATCATAACTTGAGCCTTTACCTTTATAAAATCTTTTAAAGATATTTTGAACATCAATATCATCCATACCTTTGCCAAAGTCTTTAATACTAACCTTTGTATATATACTATTTTTTTCAACTTCAACAATGATCTTTTCATCGCTATTTGAGTATTCCACGGCATTTTTTAAAATATTAGTTATTGCTTCCGTTTCCCAAAATTCATCTGCTACAATAATGGCATCTGTATCACCTTTAAGTTTAATAGTAATATTTTTAAGATCACATATAGCCTCTAATTTAGTCATGGCATTATTTATTATCTTACCTATCTCAACCTTTTCTTTGTTAAACACAATTGTATTGGCATCAAAACGTGATAATTTTAAAATAGATTGGATTAAATTATTGATATTATTAATCTCTTTTTTTATTTGTTTTAAAAATTTTGTCCGTGTCTTTTCATCCACTTCATCCTCTAAAAGGTTATCGAGAGTTATCATTATTGAAGTAAGAGGAGTCTTTAATTGATGAGATATATCTTGAATAGCGTTTTTTACACTATTTTTATCATTCAAAGAATTTTCCGCTTCTTCTTTAAGCATGATTGCGGTTTTATATACCTCATCTTTTAAAATAGATAATTTATCTTCAGAAAGTTCATCAATATCTAAAGTATAATTTTTCTTATTAATATTTTCTAAACATTTAATTATCTTATTTATTTCTTTATCTTGTTTTAAATTAAATTTAATAAATAAGTAAAGGATTATTATAACTAAAAACAAAACAATAACACTTTCTAAAACCAAAAAAGCAACATAAGTCTTATCATTTTTCTTAACAAGGCTATCTTCTTTTAAATCATAGCCATATTTTTGTAAAACATTATCATCATTTTCAATGATCTCAATAATATCTTTTTCATCAAAATCAGGATAATCATTTTGAATTAATAAAATAATATCATTTATCTTATTATTAAAATTTTCTTTATATGAATTATATTCTACAGTCTTAATGATTAAAAAGATAAAACTAAAGATAAAAAATACTAAAATAGTAATAATAAAATAGTTTTTAAAATACTGATTATTCTTCATCTATCCTATACCCCACACCTTTAATCGTTATAATAATATCACTACCTAGTTTTTCTCTTATTCTTTTTAAATATACGGTAATTGTATGATCATCAACATCGTTTCCCGTAAGCTCCCAGATCTTATCTAATAAAGTATCTCTTGTTACAACTTTATTAATATTTAAAAATAGTAACTCCAAGATTTTTCTTTCTAAACCCGATAAGCTTATTTCCGTATCATTTTTATATACGACCATTTTATCCATATCAAAGACGATATCTTTAGCTTTTAAAATACGATTTTTTCTTTTACGCATTAATATATTATTAACTCTAGCTAAAAGCTCTTTAGAGGAAAAAGGTTTCGTTACATAATCTTCGGCTCCTAAAGTAAGACCTTTAACAATATTTTCTTCATCATCAATCGCAGTCAAGAAAATCGTCGGAATGTTTTTAGCTTTTATTTCTTTATCATATAAATCAAAACCATTGCCATCAGGTAAAGATACATCTAAAATAATGGCATCATAATCATTAGTTAAACTATTACTACCCTCTTTATAAGTAGATACTATATCAATATCATAGTTATTCTTTTGAAAGAAATAACTTAATCCTTGCGATATTTGTTCATTATCTTCGATTAATAATAATTTCATATCTCCACCATGCCTTTTATTATAAACCACATAGTAAAAAAAGGAAAATAAATTCCTTTTTAAACTGTTTCTTTTCTAATTGTATCAATCATATTTTGTTTATTAATTTTCTTAATAGAATAACGCATTATGATATAAACAATAGCAAATACAAACACAATACATATTAAAATAGCTTTATAAGGTATCACAAAAGGATTTAATCTTTCTGGATCAAAAGCTTTATATAAAAGTAAGCAAGCAACAAGTCCAGAAGCTGTTCCATAAATTAGTGATTTAGAAGAATAGAATATCGTTTCTAAAGTAATCATTCGATTGAATTCTTTCTTTGTCATACCAACGCTTTTTAACATAGCAAACTCTTGAGATCTTAATTCCATATTTGATGTAATCGTATTAAAGATATTAGTTACACCAATTAAGGTAATTAATGTAATAAAGCCATATAAGAAAATACTAATTACTATAACGATATTTCTTTCAGCTCTACTTTCTTCTTCGAAATTACGTACTTGAATATGCTTATCATAATCCTCGATATCTTTGACAGTAGCCGCCGTATCAGAAGAATCAATGTAAATTTCAGTTAATAAAACATCAAAATCAAAGTAATCCTTGTTAAATACTATCGTCGGATTAGATATTGTTTCATTGCCATATACTGGTTCATCACATAAAGCACCAATTACATATTCATAAGGAGTGTCTGTCATTTCATCAATAAGAGCCATTTTATCATTTTTCTTATATTTAAATGTTCTTGTCTCTTCGCCATCAGTATTAAAGTCTTTATCGTAAAGTAATACTTTATCTTTTACATCATTATATTTTAATTTATTTTTTTTAACATATTCTCTAAAGGTTGCATCATCTAATACTACAGCATTAAGGTATACACTTGCAGTACAGTCATCAGGATCTTCCCCTTTACAGCTATAAGACATCACATCTTTATCATTCATATTTTTGGTATCTTCACTTATAAAATATTTATCTTTAATACTATAGATAGCATAGCTTTTTTCAACACCCTTGAAACTATTTACCATCTTTGCAGTGTCATCAAGGCTTTGAAGAGTATTATTAGTATAAATCATAATATCATAGCCATAGTCCATGTACATAGTATCAGTTATATTAAAGCCCTGACCTACAAAATAAGAAAGAGCAATGAATACAAAGATGCTTACAGTTAAAGATATAACTGTCGTACGATATTTCTTTTTACTTCTTTTTAGATTTTTAGCTGCTAAAACTCCACCAGTTTTAAACATTTTTTCAATTATTTTAGGAGTTTTTAATTTATTAGCCTTAATCGTAATATCTCTTGTTGATCTTAAATTTTCAATTGGACTAACTTTACTTGCTCTTCTTGCAGAGGATAAAGATGATAAGAATATCGTTAAGAAAGCTAAAATAATAGCAATAATACAAGCAAGAATTGATGGTGTAAAAATAATACCCTCGCTTAGATTAATAAAATCTTTTAATAAATAATTAACTACTTTAAAGAGAATAAAATCTCCCAAAAGACCACTTAATATTCCAATAGGAATACCTATACAGCCAATAATTAATCCTTCATAAATAACACTTTTTCTAATTTGTTTTTTAGTAGCACCAACGCTTGAAAGCATTCCATACATTTTCATTTTTTCTGTAGTTGAAATGGCAAAAGAGTTACGAATACAAAAGATACTAGCAATCATTATGATAGCAATTATGATACCAGCAATAGTAAGAAGCATTTTGGTTGTATCTGATGAAAAGCTAAAGACCTCTAAATGAAGTAAATAAGTATTTAGATAGCAACTATATTTTGGCTGTTTAGCGTCTTGCGCTCCGTCATAAAAAGCTTTCCAATCATCTATGTCTAAGATTTCTGAAATACTCTTTTTATAGCTACTAGGCTTAGCAAGTGTAACATAAAGATCAATATTATCAGTCTTCTCTCCTGTCGTGTATCCTCTTGAAATATAAGAATCTATTACTCCTACTATCGTATAAGTTTTAGAAGTAGTAGTAAAATTATCATCAGTTTCATTATAGGTATCAACATCAAAAGTTATAGTATCGCCTATTTTTAAATCATTAAGATTCATTAAGAATTTAGTAAGAGCAATCTCACTATTATTTTCGGCATATCTTCCATCATAAAGCCGATATTTTAAGTCAATTAAATTTTGTTTGGAAACCGAATCTATTTCTACATTAAAGCTATAATCATTTTCTTCATCATACACAAAATTTGTGGTTCCTACAACATAAAAAGGTCTAATTTTACTTAAATCTTTGTTGTATTTCAAAGTTTCAAAATCATCATTTTTAATCCCTTCGAGAATAAAATGATAATATCCTTCATTATCAATCGTTTCTACCATAGCAGTCTTTCGAAAGCTTGTAACCATCGTGGCTACTGCACATATCATTGCCGTAGATAGAACTATGCCTATTATGGTGCCGATAGTTCTTTTTTTGTTAAGTTTTAAGTTCTTATTTGTTAATTTCTTGAGAATATTCATCTTAATCCTCACTTACAATCTTACCATCTTCGATTTTAATAATTCTATCTGCACACTTAGCAATTTCCATATTATGAGTAATCATAATAATCGTTTGATTACGTTCCTTATTAGATTTCTTTAGTAGATCTACAATTTCATCACTTGCCGTACTATCAAGATTTCCGGTAGGTTCATCCGCTAGAATTATTGTAGGATTGGTAATTAAGGCTCTTCCGATTGAGGTTCTTTGTTGTTGACCACCAGAAAGTTCATTAGGAAGATGTTTTCTTCTTTCCCAAAGACCTAGTTCTTTTAATAAACTATTTAATTTCTCAGGATCAACTTTGCGATTATCTAAATCAAGCGGCAAAGTTATATTCTCTTCAACATTTAATATAGGTATTAAATTATAAAATTGATAAATCAACCCAACTTGTCTTCTTCTAAAGATAGCTAGTTTGTCATCATCAAAAGAATATATGTCTTTACCATCAATATAAACTTTGCCTGATGTCGGTCTATCTACACCACCAATTAAGTGTAAAAGTGTTGATTTACCAGAGCCAGATGCTCCAACTATAGCAACAAATTCACCTTTATTTACTGATAAAGATACATTATCAAGAGCCACTACTTTAGTTGTTCCTTTACCATATACCTTAGTTAAATTTTCAACTTTTAAAATTTCCATATTTTTTCTCCTTGGTTTATGAATTAATTATATTATAGTAAAGTTACAATAAAGTTACAAAAATAAAAACTACGCCTTCAAGACGTAGTTTTTAAGTAACCCTAAAAGGGTATATTACTGGCAGACTCCACATGGAG
>CANPXU010000042.1 GCA_947586825.1 uncultured Bacilli bacterium
TTTTTCTTAATAAGAGGAAGTACAGCAACTTTAATTGGTGCAAGATAAGGACTAAGTTTTAATACTTCTCTTTCTTCACCATTTTCCAATATTTCTTTGTGATATGCTTCACATAATAAAGCTAGAACAGTTCTACCTACTCCATAAGTAGATTCAACAATATATGGAATATATTTTTCATTTGTTTCTGGGTCTAAATATTTTTGAGGTACGCCACTATATTCTTCGTGTCTTGTTAAATCGTAGTCAGTCCTGTCATGAGTACCATTTATTTCACCCCAACCAAATGGGAACTTATATTCAATATCACAAGCTGCAGCTGCATAGAAAGCTAATTTTTCATGGTCATGAAATCTAAGTTTTTCTTCAGGTAAGCCTAAGTCCATAAAGAATTTCTTACCATAATCTTTAAAGTATTCATAAAAACTTAAATCATCACCCTTTTTACAGAAAGTTTGATATTCCATTTGCTCAAATTCAATAGTTCTGAAAATAAAGTTACCTGGTGTAATTTCATTTCTAAATGCTTTACCTATTTGACCAATACTAAAAGGTATTTTAGCTCTCATACTTCTTTGAACATTTAAGAAGTTAACGTATTCACCTTGAGCATTTTCAGGTCTTAAGTAAACAACAGATTTATTATCTTTAGTTACACCACGATATGTTTCAAACATCAATTTAAATTGACGAATATCCGTGAAATCACATTTACCACATTTTGGACATGGAATGTTATTAGTTTTAATATAATCTAATAATTCTTCATTGGTCATTTTATCTCCCATGGAACTATTAGTAAAATCATTAACTAAATTATCGGCACGATATCTTGTCTTACAATGACGACAATCCGTTAATGGATCAGCAAATGAATCAACGTGACCTGAAGCTTCCCATACTCTTGGATGCATTAAAATATCAGCATCAAGTTCATAAGCATTAGGTCTTTCTTGAATAAATCTCTTACGCCATGCATCTTTTAAATTGTTTTTTAGTCTTGATCCTAAAGGACCGTAGTCCCAAGTATTAGCAAGACCACCATATATATCACTACCTTGGAATATGTAACCATAAGTCTTGCAAAAGTTGACCATATCTTCCATTTTAAATTCTTTTTCTTCCATAATTTCCTCCTTAAAATAAAAAAACCTTAAGTAAAATACTTAGGGACGAAATTACTTCCGCGGTTCCACCCTAATTATTCACTAAGGAATCTCTCTTAATATTATATAGCTCTTGGTTCGCCACACCCGTCATCACTTATATGACCTAATATTATCACTAAACTTGCAATTTTGCAAGAATTAACCTAAATTTACTAATTCTCTAGCAACTTTCTCTACTAAATCTTTATCAACACTAGCTAATCTAACTACATCTTCTATTGCCACTCCATTTTGAAGCATATTTTTTATAATAAAATTAATTCCATCTTTATGTCCTATTTTTTGGCCTTCCTTACGGCCTTTCTTTAAGCCTTCCTTTAGACCTTCCTTTAAGCCTCTTTCTCTTGCCATCTTTTTCATTGTATTTATCATCATTCTATCGTCTTCTTCAGGCGTTACAAATGATATTCCTCCCGGATTTAATCTTCCTAATCTTACTGCTAAACTTTCCATAAATTTATCATCTCCTTTATTTTCTTCTATTTCTTTAACCGTCATTTCTAAAGCTGCTATATGTTTTACTTCTTCTCTCTTATCTCCATTGTCATAAAGCATTTTAGCTTTATTTAAATTTACTTCATATATTTCTACATTATGTATTCTTTTTTTCTGTTTATTATTCTGGATTTTATATTTTTCTATTAATCCTCGTTTCTTACCCAAATCCTTGGTTAAATTAATACTTATATAATTTTTATTTATTTTATACTCTTCACCCACTTGATGATCAAGTAGTATTACTCCTGAAAAATAAACAAAATTTCTAAATGCTGTTAAGTTCGATGGACTAGAATTTAGTTCAATATGAATTAGCCCATTTTTACTTTTAACAAGTAAATCTATTATTTTAGTCTTTTCTGTTATGCTTATTTTAGGAAGTTCTCTAGTTTTATATTCAATTATTTCTACATCTTTCTTAAGAATATCTTTTAATAAAATCTCTAATAAATCTTTACCCATTTCGGTTCCAAATATCGTTTTAAAAACCGCATCATGTATAGGTTTTATCTTTGTATAATCCACAGTTGTATTACTCATAAACCATTTAAATTTACTTCTTTGGCTTTCTCCTTTCTACGAGGGTATAAATTATCTATTTTTTTCCCTTCTACTATTATATATACCGGATGAAAGTCAATTTTCCTTTTTTTTAGCTTCATTTTTTAAAAAAATTTACAAAAAAGTCTTTATTTTTTCATTTATGCGGGCAAAATAATGGTATGAATTACAGTGAACAGAGTGGCCAATATAAGAATTATAGCTTCTACTAAATTTAAAATCATAGAATTTATTTTCTTTTTTTAATTTAATCCATAAATTGATACTTTTATTTAATTTCTTTTTAAATCTTTTTCTCAGTAATATATGAGTTTCATATATTTTATAACCACAAAAATCTACTCCTAAATAATTAGGATAAAATCTACTTTTACTATTTAACTCCAAATTTAAGTATTTATTTAAGAATTCTTCAATTTTATTATATAGTTTTTGAGCTTCATCTTTAGTTTTTAATAATAATATAAAATCATCCATATAACGTACATAATATTTTACTCGCAAAACTTCTTTAATATAATGATCCAGTTCATTTAGATATATATTGGCGAAATATTGACTCGTAAAATTACCAATAGGTATACCTATATTCTCACCATCGTCAAGAATTTTTTTACTAAATTCTAGTAATTTTTTATCACTTATTTTACTTTTTAAAATATCATAAAGGATAATTTTATCAATTGAATAAAAGTACTTTTTAACATCACATTTAAGAACATAGTAATTACCATATAAACGCTTCATAATTCGCATATACTTTTGGGTTTTACTTACTGCTTTATGAGTACCACGATTATCTAGACAAGCATAAGTATCACTTATGAAACGGGGATAAAAATATGGCTTTATAAATTCTTCTACATACCACTGATGAACAACTCTATCTCTATAAGGTAATGATTTTATAATTCTCTCTTTAGGCTCATATACTTTAAATGATCGATATTCACCAAAATTATAAGTCCCCTGTTTTATTTCATCTAACATTTTAATGAGATTACTTTCTAAATCAAGTTCAAAAAAAATAATCTCTTTTTTATCCTTTTTACCATTACTAGCCCTTAAATGAGCTTTAAGTAAGTTTTCAAAAGTTAATTTTTCATCAAAACAATTTTTTATCGTTTTAGACATACATTTATCCAAGTTCCTAGAGAAATACAAACATTATTTATTTTTCGACTCCAAGCCTCATAATTTTTATTATTAATATACTTCTTTTTATATGAAACTCTAGCATAAACTTTTAACATCTTTAATATGATATCTAAATCATTTAAATAATTTAATTTTATTTTTTTATCAAAAGCCTTATATGCATATAAAATATATTTCATTCCATTATATAAGTCATTCTTAATTATACTAACAAATCCAATTTTAGCATAATTAGGATATTTATTTGTAATCATTTCAATATAACAAATTAATTCCATATAAACTTGATATATCTTAATACTTTCAACAGTTTTTTTAGTCTTTACTGAAGCATCATTCATCTAATAATTCCTTTATTTTAGCTAAATGATTTAAAGCTTCTATCGGAGTAATTTGATTTAAATCAAGGGTTTTAACATATTTATTTATTTTATTAACTATGTCTGTAGGATTATTTAACAAATTTATTTCTTTAATTACTTCAACATTTAAATGATGGTTTTTAAAAACTCGCAAATAATCATCTAAGACATTTTCAGGAAAACCGCATTTCATTGTTTCATTAGAAAAGTTAGTCTTCTTAAGAACAACATAATCATTAATAATGTCACAATCATCGCCAACAAAAATATAGAATTTTCCTGATTTAAATAAATATAATCTATTTTTATCTTTTTCTTTAAGTTTTAAATACTCATCATAAATCTTACTCAATATAATCCACCTATCTAGTTAAATAACAGCACTTATTATAAGTACTGTTAAAAATTGATATTATGATTTTCGTTATCTTACTACTTACCATAATATCCCATTAAAATGTTTTTCTATAAAGATATAGAAAGGTCATAGATTTCTAAACTAAACAACATAATATAGTCCGTAAACAATTTAATTTCGATAATATTTATCTTTCAATTAATATATTATGAAGAAATAATAATATTTTTATAGTTTAGTCTGCAAGAACGAGCCGAGAGCCATTGCCGCCATTCGCAGCGCCAGTGTTCCTATTGAAGTTGAACTGACCAGCAAGTACTCCGTCGTTGAAATTGCCACCTCGATTGAACCACGGGTTCGTAGAGTCAACGAAGTTCGAATTGTCGGCGTAATCTAAGCTATTAAAGTTATAAAAGAAAATTTTGACAACCTATAACCTACATTTATATTTGAAAATGCAAAGGCAATAATGTTCTAAATTACTGTTTGCTATAAATGCCTTGTTAAATATCAAAAATGGTGTCGCCACCCCTTAAAAAAGAAGGGGGTGGCGACTATTCAAGAGAAGAAAGTTAGTGCGGCCTGTGCCTAGTCTCCGGCCGCACTTAAGGGTGCAAGAACGAGCCGAGAGCCATTGCCGCCACCCGCAGCGCCAGTGAACCTAGTGAAGTAGAACTGACCAGCAAGTACTCCGGCGTAGAAAGAGCCACCTCGATTGAACCACGGGTCCGTAGAGTCAACGAAGTACGAATGGTCGGCGTACCAACTATTGTGATACCTTTTTACATCACTATCGAAATAATAATAAAATGGTCCCATTTCTCCCGTTGCATCACCTAGTATTCTTTTATTATATGATGTTATATTGCTATCCGCTGGATACGCATCAATATAACCTAATTTCATATATGTAGTTATATCGCTAGGCTCAAATCCACTTGCATCACCAGCTATTTTTTGACCATTATTTATCATT
>CANPXU010000043.1 GCA_947586825.1 uncultured Bacilli bacterium
ATCTTTTTGGCATGGGTTTCTTTCCAATTTATAACTTTCTATTAAAAGGTCTTGACTTTTAATAGTTAGTCTCCTTAATTCAATATCACATTATCATTATAATCTTTTTTATCACTTTTGACAAGAATGGAAGCATTCAGATTTCCTAGCTTATCTACGTATAGTACAAGATTATTACCACTGCTGGCATTTACCGATGCATCAGCATCTAATTTCTCGCCTTCTTTTAGTAAATCTTGGCCTTCGACAAAGTCTTTGATTTTAGCATTTATATTCACTGTATTAATATCATAAGCCTTCATAAGTTCATCATTAGATACTAAAGAACCATCATTTATATTAAATACATATGCTTTTGAAGAAGTAAATGATATAAAGTCCTCGTTTGTAAATGTATAATATTTAACTAAAAGACTTACATAGTCTCCATAAGTATAAATTTCATATTTAGAATATTGCGCATAACTTAATTTATCATATGGAGCATCTTCTTCATCATTTTCTTTTTTAATACCTGCTTTAAATGAGGCATTCTCATCATTTAAGGTTTTAGCAATATTATTATCATCTTTGAAATTAATATTTACTTTTTCAAAATCAATATCTAATTTTTCTTCATATACTTCATAATCAGAAAAATAAATATAGTCTTTATCTTTATCAATTCTAATATCTTTACGTTTATTTTCTACTTCTTTATTGGTAGTATTATCTTTGCCAATATCTTCGCTTTGCCGCATTAAAACAAAACCTCCAATAGCAATAATTAAAACTATAACACCAAAGATACCAAATTTTATACCATTATGCTCTTCCATTATTCATTTTCCTTTCCAAGAAAGTCAGATAAAGCACTATATATCGTGAACTTTTTATCACTAGTAATATTAGCCCAATAATCTTTATTAGCTATATTTCCTTTTCTAAAAGCTTCTTCATCATCAAATAATAGTACTTCTCCACCCTTTTTAACGATCAAAGTTGGGGCGTGTAAATCAGGAACATCACTATCGGTGTATGTTATATACTTTTCAAAATAGTTAACTATACTCTCATAAGTAGCATTTCTACTATCTCTATCTTCCTTTATATCAAAATAGTTAATGGTACTTACTTTTAACTCTTTAGCTACATCATCTAATACATTAGCATAATAAGTAACATTTTCATTATTAGGAACACCTATAAAAAGAACACAATCATCGCTTCTTATAAGGTTATAAGCTTCTTTAACATTAATGTATTTAAAGACATTATTAGTATTAGCTCCTGTATGTTCACTAGTAAATTTCTCGTTATCATTATCATTAGTCTTATACTCTTTACTACCAAAATAAATAAAGCCTCCGAGTAAGATAAAAAACAATATCATATATATAAAAGCTTGCGTTTTATTCTTAAAAAATTTTATGGTTATAGGATGAGCTTCATTCTTCTTCATTATCTTCACCATCTTTAATTTTAGCATAATTTAATGTATAAAAAAACCCTTTGTAAAGGGTTATGTAAATATTTTATTCGCTTTTTATTCTTTGTAAGATACTCTCACATTTTTCTTTTAAATCACTATTTTTAATAATACGCGAATATTTTTGATAGCTTTCTACAAAGCGTTTTCTAAATTCTTCATTCTTAATAGTTAACTCTTCATATCGTTTTAAACCATCTTTCAAAGCTGCTAATTCAGATTTTCTAAGTGAACCATTTTTAAATCTTTCTTTAAGTTTTTTAATTGCAACGCCTACTATCAAGCCACCGCCAACAGTACCTAAAACAGCTTCTACTACAGCCATAACAGTTAAGAATACTTCTTTGGCGCTTTCGTTTGGCACAAAAATTTTATCATTAGGATCTTGAATAAGTCTAGTTATCTCTACTATAGCTTGTTCATAAAGCATACTTGGGTCAAGTTCAGAAGCAGTTTCTACTTCAGTTGATGATGGAGATAATGAACTAAAATCAATTTCTGAAAAGTCTTCGAGATTATCAAGATCTATATCAGATAAATCGAATGTTACAACATCTCTTTCATAATCACCATAAAAGACGCCTTCTTGAGTCCAAGGGCCATAAGCTTTAAGCGTTGTTTTAGAATTATTCTTAATTCCTTTCATATATTCAGGATACTCAGGAAGTTCGCCTTCTTCAGAGGAATAGTAGTCTAGTCTTGTTCTAAATTCATTATGACCTATATTTTTTGCAATTGCATCGCTTCCTTGTTTAATACCTATTAAAAGACCAACTAATCCAAGAGCTAAAGCAATTTGTTTATAAATTCGATTACTACGCATCTTATCGGTAAAATCGGCGATACCAGATTGAAATTCATTATTTCTTACTTCTTGATTTCTTTCTTCTTTTTCTGATTCTAATAATTCATTTATTGTTTGGAATAATGAGCTTTCAATTCTCTCGATATTTTGACTATCTTGAAGAGCTAAAAATAATATAAGTCCTTCATCTAAAGCCGTATAATTTAAGCCAGAATTGATAGCATCTTTCTTTTTAGAATCATGATCAGTATTGATATTAGCAAGCATATTTCTAATTTCAGCATATACAGATGAATCGGTAGGTACTGTAGCTATATCTTCGAATATGCGCGTATCAATAAGATTCGCAGCAACACTATCAGTTCTAACCCAAGCTAAAACATCACTTTTACCCGTAGTTAATAGCTCAAGTTTAATAATACTATAAGCAACATCATATACTTTATCAACAACTTTTTCTTCACTTTGGAAAGATCTAGTATCTGATGAATTTATTTTCTTTAAAAGACTGATAGTAACGCTAGAATAAGTTTTTAATTCTGTTTGATTAACTTCTTTATCACTTATTTTTCTTTCAATATCTCCCGCGGAATTATAAGCTGTATAATAAACTTCATATTTTTTTAAACTATCATTAATCTTACTAAGTTTCTTAATTCCTTCATCATACATACTTTCAATTTCAACAGGGTCAATCATATTTAAAACATCATGATCTATTTGGGCTTTAAGAGCTACGGCTTCTTTTCTTTCACTAGAAACATCCATATTAGCCTCTCTTAAAGCATTAAGAACTCGCTCTAGTTTTTCGTATTCACTATTAAATTCAATAGCCTTGTCAGTCATATGTAGTTGCATAACTATCCCCCTTAACTAGCGAATATAATTTACCATAATATTAGCTTATAGTCAAATTAAAACCCGCGTTATGCGGGCTTTATTTTTATTATTTTCCGTTTACTTGGTTCATTACTTCTTCAGCAAAGTTTTCATTTCTTTTTTCCATACCTTCGCCTACTTCATATCTTACCATAGTAACAATTGAACCACCATTATTTTTAACATAAGTACCTACAGAAATATCACCATCTTTGATATAAGGTTGTTCATTTAAACAAATTTCTTTAAAGTACTTTTTAATACGGCCTTCAACCATTTTTTCAGCTATATCAGCAGGTTTTCCTTCATTGATAGCTAATTCTTTTTGAACATTTTTTTCAGCATCTAGAAGGTCTGCTGGAACCTCTTCTATAAAAGTATATAGAGGTCTCATGGCAGCAGCTTGCATTGCAACTTCTTTAGCAACTTCTTCGGAAGCATCAGCAACAACAGTTAAAGCAGCAATCTTACCACCCATATGGATGTAAGCACCAAAGCTTTCATTATCTTTCTTAGTTAATTTAACAAATCTTCTTAAAGAAAGTTTTTCACCTATTTTAGCAGTCTTAGCAATAATTAAATCTGCGATAGTACCATCACCAGTATCTAAGCCATTAGCTTCTTCGATTGTTGTAGCATCAGATTTTAAAATAGTATTACCGATTGTATCAATCATACTAACGAATTCTTCATTCTTACTTACGAAATCAGTTTCGCTATTTACTTCAACAATAACAGCATTATTACCATCAACATAAATATTAGCAAGACCTTCAGCAGCAATACGGCTTTCTTTTTTAGCAGATTTTGCTATACCTTTTTCTCTTAGCCAATTTACGGCTTCATCCATATTACCATTTGTTTCACTTAGTGCTTTTTTGCAATCCATCATACCAGCACCAGTTACTTCTCTAAGTTCTTTTACTAAACTTGCAGTTATTTCCATATCACACCTACTTTACAGCATTAATTAATTCTTCTTTTTTCATTGAAGAATAACCTTTAACGCCTTTTTCTTTAGCTAATGCTTTAAGATCAGTTAAAGTCATTGCTTCGAAATCAACTTTCTTTTCTTCTTTTGGTTTTACTTCTTTAGTTTCCTTTTTAGCTTCTTTTTTAGTTTCTTCTTTAGCTTCTTTTTTAGGTTTATTTTCTTTCTTAGTAGTTTCTTCATCCTCTACTAAATAAACATCATTTTCTTTTTCAGCTTTTAAAGCTTTTTTATCAACATGCTCATTTTTCATTAAATCAGCCATTGATTCTTTACCTTTATTCTTGTCATCTTCAGATACATAGTCAACCATTTCTAAACCATTTGCTTCACAAATAGCATTAGCAAGAACACCAAGTAAAACTTTAATACTTCTTACAGCATCATCATTACCAGGAATTACATAGTCAACATCATCTGGATCACCATTTGTATCAACAACACCAAATACTGGTATTTTTAACTTTCTTGCTTCTTTAATAGCATTATATTCTTTCTTAGGATCAACAATAATTAGAGCTTGTGGTAATTTAGCCATTTCTCTAATACCACAAAGTAAACGATTTAATTTTTCATATTCTTTCTTAATACCGATTACTTCTTTTTTAGGAAGAACGTCAAATGTTCCATTTGCTTCCATTTCTTCGATTTCTTCAAGTCTTTTAACTCTTCTTCTTATTGTTCTAAAGTTAGT
>CANPXU010000044.1 GCA_947586825.1 uncultured Bacilli bacterium
GCATAATGAATGCCTACAAGATCCGTAAGTAAAGAGTATAGCCCAACATCAATAATGGTAGCAATAACTCCTACTACACCAAACTTTAAAATTTGTTTAATTAGTTTTTTCATTATTCCTCATCAAGTTCATAAGTATCTCATATAATTGTTTATGCTTTTTAACGATAACTTGTAATATTACTCCACATATCCATAAGAGTAAAGCTATTACTAAGAAGATACACGCAACAATAAGGGTTGGGAATCTTTCTACTAAACCGGTTTTATAAAATTCTACAACAACCGGAATACCAAAACCTAATGCTAATGCTAAAAAGATAAAAGCAAAAATATTAAAGAAAGCCGAAGGCTTATATTCTTTAAATAAAACAGCAATCGTCTTTAAAACTTTAAAACCATCCGTTACAGTATTAAGTTTAGATACACTTCCTTCAGGGCGGTCACGAAAATCAATTGGTATTTCTACTAAGCGATAATTTTTATCAACCGCATGAATGGTCATTTCTGTTTCAATTTCAAAGCCCTTAGATAAAACAGGGAATCCTTTCACAAATTCATAACTAAAAGCTCTATAACCAGTCATTATATCTTTTACTTTGCTCTTAAATAAGAAATTAATACTAAATCTTACTAAACGATTGCCAAAATTATGGAAAGCCCTTTTATTCTCTTTAAAATAGGTAGATGACAATCTATCACCGATGACCATATCTGCTTTCTTTTCTAGAATCATATCACACATTTCTCTAGCGTGTTTCGCAGGATATGTATCATCGCCATCAATCATAAGGTAACATTCAGCATCAATGTTTCTAAACATATTTCTAACAACATTACCTTTGCCTTGTTTATATTCATAGCGAACTACTGCTCCCGCCTTTTTAGCTATTTCAGCAGTGCCATCACTTGAATTATTATCATATACATAGATTGTAGCTTCAGGTAAAGCTTTCTTAAAATCCTTTACTACTTTCTCTATGGTTTGTGCTTCATTATAACATGGTATTAATACCGCAATTTTATCCATATTCACTCCTATAGCTATAATTATAACATACCATAGGTAAATAATAGCAATTATTTATCTTCTATCTGATTTTGATTAATATATTGATAATTTAAAACATTATTATTTGTTATTACTGTCTCATTTAATTTCTTTTCTAAATCTTCTCTAGCAACTTTAGCAGTGTTTCCACCCAATCTTGCTATTTCCTTGTTTTGCTCTAGTCCATGTGGCTTATGTCTTTTGGCTATTTCTCTAGTAGCTATTTCTCCTAAATCAGCAAGAGCTACTTCCACATCAGACATATTGTCTCTTAAAGATTCTTTTCTAAGTCCTTTATATTCTTTATACTCACTAGCAGTCATTCCTGATCAAGTTTTATAAATTTCATTAGTTAATATAGCAAACTCTTTGCCTTCATGTACTCCACTTTCTTTCCATATATCAGTAAGACTTTTTCTATTTTGAACACTTTGAAATCTTTTGGTAATCCACTTTTCATCATAACCTTTAGCTCTATACAAATCGATTGATCTTTGAGCGGCTATGGAAGGATCAAATACTTCATCTATTCTTTCACTTCCTAGTTTAGCTAACCACCTTTTTATTGGTTCAGCATTCTTACTAGGAATTGATTCAATAATTCTAAACATTCCTTCGATATCGACAACATCAGTCATACGATATTTACCATCTTGAGCTTTGAGTTTCAACTGTCTAGTAATACTAGACACTTCAAAACTTTCTTCTTTTGATAGCTTATTTTTTAACCAATTCCAATATTTTCGTGGTTCTTTTTCTATCTACAAGCACATCTACAACATCTACTACACTAATAAAATATTTTTCTTCTTCCTTATCCCAAACTGTTCTAATCGTCTCATTATTAAATATTTTATTTATTAAATACATTTTATTTTGATTATCCATAACCAAAGCCTCCTTTATCAGGGGGGTATATTTACTCCCTTTATATTTATATATACCCGATAAAGGTCAAATTTCCTTTTTTATTTTGTAATTTTTTTGATTTTTATATATCTGTATGACAGTTTTAAATAATCTTAAACCTATTTTAACAGCTAATTTCAGATGGTCACAATTTGTGACCGACTTATTGTTTTCAATATTAGACCTTAAATATAATTTTTCAACTGTCTTGTGACTTTAATCTCAACTGTCCGATTTTTGAGGACACTTCATTCCATTCTTGTTTTAGCTTACTTTTTAAATCACTCCAATATTTTCTTGGTCTATCACTTTCTGATAAAACACCACTAAATCTACAATGCTTATAAAGTATTTTTCTTGTTCCCTATTCCAAATTGTCCTAATCGTCTCATTATAGAATATTTTGTTTGCCTAAGGCATTACTTGACCACCATTTACATGAAGAACTTGTCCGGTTACATAACTTGAATCACTAGAAGCTAAGTAAACAAAGGTTGGAGCAAGTTCATAAGGATTAGCCATTCTAGCCATAGCGCTATCACTTCCTAAAGAAGGTATGACCTCTTTGTCCCAGCAAGCCGGTTGAAGCGGTGTCCAAAAATAACCTGGAGCTATGGCATTTACTCTAATACCCTTGAGGGCAAGATTTCTAGCTAATGCTCTAGTAAAACCCACAATTGCTCCTTTAGTAGTTACATAATCTATAAGACGCGGTTCACCATAAAAAGTTGTTACGGAAGAAAGATTTATAATACTACTTCCTTTCTCCATATATTTAAGTGCACATCTAGTTAAATAAAACATTCCATAAATGTTAGTTTTCATAGTTTTATCAAATTGTTCATCACATATTTCCTCTAATGAGTCAGCTTGATATTGAACACCAGCATTATTAACTAAAATATCTATTTTGCCAAAATATTCCATTGTCTTGGATACAACTTCTTCACAAAATTCTTTAGTTTCTAAATTACCAGATAAAAGTAAACATTTTCCACCCATTTTTTCAATATAATCTTTAGTATATAAAGCATCTTCATGTTCGTCTAAATAAGGTATTACAACTTTTGCTCCTTCTTTAACAAATGCTATAGCACAAGCTCTTCCAAGGCCGCTGTCACCACCAGTAATAATAGCTACCTTATCTTTTAATTTGCCTGATCCTTTATAGTTTGGATCATCGAAGATTGGTTCTGGCTTCATTTTATTTTCTATTCCTGGCTGTTTATCTTGTTCTTGAGCAGGAGCTAATATATGATACTTGGTACTTTTTACCCCTATATCATCAAAATACTTATAATAATTATTTCCATATGCGTAATCAAAATTCATAAAAAAATCCTCCATTTTAACTTATGGAAGATTTTCTAATAATGTGAATTAATTAAGTAAATATTTATCATAATATTTAGACTTTTTAGATATTTCATTACTAAATTCTTTTGGCCCTAGTTTTTCTATTAGGGTTTCTTCATCAGAAAACAAGTTTACTCCAAGACCTAAACGATTACCTTCAATGTTTACTCCTAAAGCTGCTAAAGTTGTTGGAAACATATCAACAGATGAAAATAATCTATTCTTACTTTTAACAGGAGTGATTCCCGTATTTATAAAGGCATTATAAATAGTTCTATTATCAGCATCTGTTAAATAATCTTTAACATTGGATTGCATTGTTAAATGATCTCCTGAAATTATAACAACTGTGTCATCATAAAAATCTTGTTCTTGAAGCCATGATAAGAAATCATTTAACATAGTATCTGCACATTTTAATGAATTAGCATATTTATAATCATACTCTTTTTGACAAGAATTATCTGTATAGCCATCTACTGCATGGGTATCTATCGTAATCATTGTAAAGTTAAAAGGCTCTTCACTATCTCTAGATATTCTTAACAACTCTTCTTTAGCCATCCTATATAATTTAGAATCTTCAAAGCCCCAGTTTACTTTATAATCTTTAGCTATTCTACCTTCTTGTTTAGCCCATTTATAATCAAATATTTCAAAGTTGCCATGACTTTCGAGTAAAGCTTTAGTCCCGGCGAACTTAGCATTAGAGCCAAGTAAATAATAATTATGATATCCTGCATCTTCTAAAATATCACCTAGCATTATAGCACCAGGCAAGAATTCATCACTACCTAGGCCATATTTATTTCTTTTCATACTAGATTTTAAAGGTATACCACCCATTTGAGCAACTGTACCTGCCACAGTCCAAGTGGTAAGAGGTATTCTTACTGCTCCTCCCAAGCCTTTAGTATTACTAAAATTAATATTATCATTTGCTATTCTAGTTAGGTTAGGTATAACATTTACTTCTTTACCATCAAAGGTAAAGGAAGAAAAACTTGATTCCATCGATTCCATATAAATATATATTAAATTTTTCTTTTCCTCAGGAAAGGTTATTTCAACATCCTTAGGATTTACATAATAATCCTCGAATATTGTAGAGGTTGATACCATATTTATGCACCATTTAAAAAAGCCCATTGAAAGAAGTGAATATATACATAAGAATAAACTGATAA
>CANPXU010000045.1 GCA_947586825.1 uncultured Bacilli bacterium
CGCTGAAAGCATCTAAGCGGGAAGCCTCCTCCAAGATGAATTTTCCCATTCTTCGTGAAGTAAGATTCCTTGTAGACTACAAGGTTGATAGGCTGGAGATGGAAGCGTAGTGATACGTTGAGTTGACCAGTACTAATAGATCGAGGATTTAACTTTAATTTTTATTTAAACGTTTTGAGATATATTTACATTATCGAGTTTTTAAAGGACGAAATCCTTTTATTGGTGACGATAGCTTAGGTGGTACACCTCTTCCCATCCCGAACAGAGAAGTTAAGACCTAATACGCCGAAAATAGTTATGCTAAGATAGGTAGTTGCCAATAATTTTTTTTTGCAATAAAATATTATTTTAGTAATATTTAGTCAAATAGATAGATTTATATTGAGAATAATATTCTAGTTATTTTATAATAAAAATAGGTGATTTTATGAACTATAAATATACGTCTCGCAATGAGAATGATACTATGACTTTAGCTCAAAATTTCGAATCTGAAAAATTTCCTAATATGGTTATTTGTTTAGATGGTGAGCTAGGTAGTGGTAAAACAATTTTTACTAAGGGTTTCGCCAAGGCTTTAGGAATTGAAGAAACTATTACAAGTCCAACATTTAATGTTGTTAAAGAATATAATAATGGAGAGCTTCCTCTTAATCATATGGATGTTTATCGTCTAGATCCTGATGATAATACAATTGGATTTAATGACTATTTTACAAATGGCGGGGTAACTATTATTGAATGGGCAGATATAATTAAAGATAAGTTGCCAGAAAATAGATTAGAAATCAAATTTAATATTATAGATGAAAATACAAGAGTCCTAGTTATAACTCCATATGGAGCTGAATATGAGGAACTTTGTGATTCTGTGTTATAATGAAAACTTTATTTATTGATACTCACTATTTAGATGTATATCTTCGCTTATATAATGATAATATACTTTATAAAGAAGAAAAAGTAGTGGGAGAAAAACAAAATAGTACTTTAATTATGCCAATGTTAGCTAAACTTTTAGAAAATGAAGAATATGATGAAATTCTAGTTGTAAATGGTCCGGGCTCTTTTACTGGAGTAAGACTTGGAGTAACTATCGCTAAAACCTTAGCTTATACTTTAAAAAAGCCTATTAAAGTTATTGATTACCTTAATATGATGAATTTATCTTTGCCAAGTAGTGATCATACAGTTGGTTTATCAGATGGCAATGGTTTTTTTGTTGGCGAATTTATAAATCATAAGAAAATTAAAGAATATTATTATCTTAATAACTCTGAATTTAAAGAATTTAACCAAGATAATAACGTAGATACAGATGTTTCTATAGATATGGAAAAAGTATTAGAATATGTAAAAACTATTGATTATACAAATCCTCATGCAGTAAATCCTATATATATTAAACTTATTGGAGTTGAATATGCTAAGAAGGATAACTAGCAAAGATCTTGAGAATGTTTATAGTTTAGGTAATTTGTATGACTCTAGATTTAGAGAAAAATACAATCTGGAAGAGTATCTTGATAATAATATTTATGTAATGAATCTTGATGAAAAAGACGGTATTATTACAGGATTCATAATTGGGACTCTTATGGAGAAAACAGCAGAAATTCTTTTGATCTACGTTGATGAAAAGTATCGTGGTCAAAAGATAGGAAAAGCCCTTTTGCGAAGCGTTGAAGATAAAGCTGAGGAAATTATTCTAGAGGTTTCAAAAAACAACGTAGTGGCCCTAAATTTGTATAATAAAAGTGGATATCAAATAATTTCTACAAGGCAAGGATACTATAATGGTATTGATGCCTTAGTCATGAAGAAGGTGTTAAAATGAAGGATGTTTATATATTGGCGGTTGAAACAACATGCGATGAAACTAGTATAGCTATTGTTAAAAATGGTCATGATGTAGTAGCTTTAACTATTTTAACCCAAATGGATGAACATGCTTTATATGGTGGTGTAGTGCCTGAAATTGCATCAAGAAGACATACAGAAAATATAACTATGGTTTTGGAAGAAACTTTAAAGAAAGCCAATATGTCTGTAAATGATGTTGATGCTATTGCGGTATCTTATAAACCTGGATTATTGGGTTCTTTATTAGTTGGAGTTGAATTTGCTAAGACTCTTAGTTTTGTTTATAAAAAACCTTTGATAGGAGTTAATCACTTAATTGGTCATATATATGCTAATAACTTAGAAGATAATCTAGAATTTCCAGTTATTGCCCTTGTTGTTAGTGGCGGTCATACCGAGCTTTCTATTATGCATAACGATTATGAATTTGAAATGCTAGGATGTACTATGGATGATGCCATAGGTGAAGCTTATGATAAGGTCGCAAGAGTATTAGGATACCCTTATCCGGGAGGACCTCATATTGATAAAGCCGCTGCATTAGGAAAAGATACTTATAAACTAACAAAGCCTGTAGATGATGATACATATAACTTTAGTTATAGTGGACTTAAGAGTCAAATAATTAACTTAGTTAATACAGAAAAAATGAAAAATAATGAGATAAGAAAAGAAGATTTAGCTTGTTCTTTTCAAAATATTGCTGTTGATGAATTAGAAAGAAAAGTGGAAAAAGCCTTCAATGAAACGGGAATAAAAAGGCTTGTTATCGCCGGTGGAGTTTCTGCCAATAGCTATTTAAAAGAGCAAATGAAAGTTTTGTGTGATAAACATGAGGCTAAATTATATATCCCAAGGCTTTTATATTGTACGGATAATGCCGCAATGATTGGTGCAGCAGCATATCCATTATTTTTAAAGAAAGAATTCAAAGATTTATCTTTAAATCCAAGTAGCCACTCTGATTTAGAACAATAATTCTAAATTACATGATATAATATAACGCAAACGAAGGTGGTACAATGTATAAATATTATCAGGATTTAGATAAAAAAGAGGGAATTACCACTACTATAAAATCTCATGACTTTTGTACAGAAAAGCCCCTTCAAAATGTAAACTTTTATAATTTGCCAGAAAAGCTTATAACTATTTTACAAGAAATATTGAGAGAGCTACCAATACTTGATCTTTATATTTCAAGATTAGATACTCTGATTTTAATAGATGAAAAAGATATTTTTATCCATTGTCAATTCCAAGATTATTTTGAAAATAATGCCGTTTCATATAACGATATATGGCAAAGAATTAATCTTTCTTTTTTAGATGTCTTAGAAATATTAAACATATATAAAGTATATATAAAATATTTATTATATTTCTTTCCTCATATTACAGATTATTTAACAAGCGTTTTAAATAAAATAAATATTGCTACGAAGATGCTTGAAAAAGTTACTATTCTATCAATTGTGCCTAGCAAGACAAAAGAAATAAAATGGCCAAATAATTGGTTTATAACTCCTAACGGATATTTGTATAATGCTGGTAAGCGTGGTGATAAATCGGGAGGATTATATATTGATATTGCTGAAATATATAATGCTTTGCAAAAAAGCGATAAGGCTGAAGATTTTCTAGATAAAAGAATAGAGCAAATACAAGCCCAAATTGAGAAAATATTAGTTAATGGATATATAACTCTTGATGATTATTACCCATATAGTAATCTATGGGAATTTCCTAGTAGTGAATTGATCGTTTTAGAATCTCAAAGTAATTCTAATGAAATTTGCCGATTTGAAACCCTTCCTGATAGTGAGCCTTCTAAATGTTATTTGTTAGATTTTAGAAATTTAATTATTGGCTATTTAAATGCTAGATTATGTTTATATGATTACTATTTAAAAAGAATTAAAAATGGCGAAATAATTGTTCCTAGCCTATTGGAGAATCTTATAGCTTTAGGATTCAGCCAAGTTTTGCCAGATTCTAAAACTATTTTGACTTCATCTAGCCAAGGGTACGATGATTTAGAGTTATATCGTCAAAATGGGTGGGAGGTTAAAATTATTTCGGAAGATATGCCGAGTATAAGGGCAATAAAAAAAGAAAACTACCTATATTTTTGACATAATGCCCTTAATTTGGTATAATTACCTTACATCTTGGGGTAGTTATTGGTTTCGACATGTGTTACTAGGTATGATAGCAAGTAGTTGGCAAACTATAAATGTATTAAAAATAAATAACAAAAATAATAACGAAGCTGCTTATGGCTTCACTCCAGTATTTGCTTAACCAAAGTTAGCAAGGAGAATCCACTTTAAGTTTTATCTACGGATTTAATCTGGGTTTCATATTTAGTAGATTATAAAATTAATATCGTTTAAGTATTAATTTCGAATTTTATTAAACTTACTATTTATTAGGTTCGTGCTAGCCATTTAAATAGGAAATCTAAATAGTACTAAACTTGTAGGCA
>CANPXU010000046.1 GCA_947586825.1 uncultured Bacilli bacterium
TAAGATAATTAAGTCATTGGGGAATTAGCTCAGCTGGCTAGAGCACCTGCCCTGCACGCAGGGGGTCAAGGGTTCGAATCCCTTATTCTCCACCATATTGATTACAAAGGCTCGTTATGAGTCTTTTTTATTTAAAAGATAAAAAGGAGTATATATGAGAAAATTAGGACCACGTAATCCTATCGTTTATCGTATTTTGATTATTGCTTTTTGCGTAATTTTTGCTATAGGGGTTGTTATTTTTGCTGTTGTTAAAATAAATAATTCTAATGCCTTGAATTATGACATCGGTGAAAGAGATATGAATAAAATTTATAATGATATCATTATCAGAAGTTATGAAGAATATAAAAAAGTGTTAGAGAATTATGAGATAGCTAGTGACTTACGACCTGAAGACTTTGATAATAATTATTATTTAGTATCTTTTCAAGAATTTGATGAATGTTCTGAGGCAAAAAGAAAGCAAGTTGGCAAAGTAAATGTTAGCGATAATGTTATCGAAGTAGAATTTAAAAGATATAATAAATGCGGTTGGTGTAAAAGTCATATGATTTTATATCTTATTAAAATTGATAAAATAAAAGAAGTCACAGATGTTAAAATAAATTATACATATACGGATGATAGAACCGTAAATTGTGGTAATGCTTTAGAGTAAATTCTTGACAAAAGTTTGAAAAGTGCTAAAATTGGTGTTGTAAATCAATGCAAAAAGACATGATTATTATATTTAATTATGAAGAGAGTTAACGTTTGGTGCAAGTTAATTAATTGGTATAATAGTTACTACTTTTTGGGAGGGCCTAATACGCCACGGCTTTAAAACCGTTATCTAAATTAAGTTAAACAAAGGATGGTACCGTAAGAAATTACTCCTTAGGTGCTGTCTTTTTTTTGTAAAGGAGTTAGTATGGCAAATAGAGAAGAGTTAGAAAAACTAAGAAAATCTCTTATAGAATTAAGAGCCAAGGAAACTTTATATCGGCATCTTGCTGATAAGGAGCCTGAAAAATATGATGCTGTAAATAATCAAATAAAAGTAGTAAAAAGAAGGATTGTAGCTTTAAAAAGCGCTAATGCTGAAAAAGCTAAGAAAGGAAGATAAATATGCAAAATATATTAGAAAATGAAAGATTATCTGTAATGAATCATAGCTGTGCCCATTTAATGGCTCAAGCTGTAAAACACCTATATCCCAATGCTAAATTTTGGGTAGGACCTGTAATCGGGGAAGGCTTTTATTATGACATTGATCTAGGAGATGAAGTAATAAAAGAGGAAGACCTTGAGAGAATTGAAAAGGAAATGAAAAAGATTTCCAAAGATGGCAAGAGAATCTATCGTGAAGAAATATCAAGGGAAGAAGCTTTAGAAAAATTTAAAGATGACCCATATAAGATAGATTTAATTACCCGTTTTCCTGAAGGAACAGTAATAAGCTGTTATACTCAAGGAGATTTCACTGATCTTTGCCGTGGACCTCATGTTGAATCTGTTAAAGAATTGAAGTATTTTAAACTTTTAAAATTTTCAGGAGCTTATTGGAAAGGCGATGCTAAAAACCATATGCTTCAAAGAATATATGGTGTATGCTTTGAAAATGAGGAAGATTTAAATAAATACTTACAAGAACTTGAAGAAGCAAAAGAAAGAGATCACCGTAAGATTGGTAAACAACTTGATATCTTTATGACTCATGATTTAGTAGGTAAAGGTATGCCTTTATGGCTTCCAAATGGAGCTATAGTTAGAAAAGAACTAGAAAACTATATCTATGAAAAAGAAAGAAAAATGGGATATAAACATGTTTATACGCCATGTGTAGGTACAGTTGATTTATATAAAACTTCAGGACATTGGGATCATTATAAGGAAAATATGTTCCCATCAATGAAAGTTGATGAAGAAGAATTTGTTTTAAGACCTATGAACTGTCCTCATCATATGCTTGTTTATGCTAATGACTTACATTCATATCGTGATTTGCCAATTAGAATAGGTGAATTTGCTACTGACTTTAGATATGAAGCTTCAGGTGCTGTAAAAGGACTTGAAAGAGTTAGATGTATGTGTCAAAACGATGCTCACTTATTTGTAAGACCTGACCAAATTGGTGAAGAAGTTGAAAAGGTAGTAGAGTTAATTCTTGATGTTTATAAAGACTTTGGGATTAAAGATTATAAATTCAGGTTATCTTTGAGAGATCCTGAAGATAAAGAAAAATACTTCCCTGATGATGATATGTGGAATGAAGCTGAAAGTAAGTTAAGAGAAGTTTTAAAAAGCTATGGTATAGATTTCTTTGAAGCTATAGGAGAAGCTGCTTTCTATGGCCCTAAACTAGATGTAGAAGTAAAACCAGCAGTTGGTCCTGAAGTAACACTTTCTACTTGCCAACTTGATTTCTTACTTCCAAGAAGATTTGAACTTTCTTATATTGATAAAGATGGTTCAAAAGCTACTCCAGTAGTAATCCATAGAGCAATCTTTGGAACATTTGATAGATTCACAGCCTTTATTTTAGAGGAAACTAAAGGTTTGTTACCAACTTGGCTTGCTCCAGTTCAAGTAAATGTTATTCCTGTTAATAACGAATATCATTTAGAATATGCTGAACAAGTATACGAAAAGCTTAAAGATTTAGGCTTAAGAGTTAATCTAGATGATCGTAATGAAAAACTAGGTTATAAAGTAAGAGAAAGTATTATGCAAAAGATACCTTATACTTTAATATTAGGCCAAAAAGAAGTTGATGGTAAAGAAATATCTTATCGTTTAGTACAAGAAACTGATACACATACTTTACCTTTAGATGAATTTATCACTAAGATAACAGATGAAATAAAAAATAGAAAATAACTGGTTATTAGCTAGTTATTTTTTTGCCTTGATAAGTATCTCTATTAACCATTTCTTTATCAATATCATTAAGAAGAACAAACTTCTTCTCAAGCCAGGTAGGAGTAATCAAATCTTCTTTAATAGGGTCTCCCGTGATTCTTTCGATAACTATGGTAGGATCTAAAACTTCAAGCTGACTGATAACAATGTCAATATATTCTTCTTTAGTTAGAACGGGAAACTTATTTTCTTCATATATTTGGGCAAGTTTAGTATCCTTTAAAACATGAAGCATATGAATTTTTATAGCATCAATGTGAAGATTATTTAAAAATAAGGCCGTACTTATCATATCTTCTTTAGTTTCATAAGGAAGACCATTGATAATATGAGCTACAACAAAGATATTATATTCATGTAGTTTTAAGACAGCTTTAGCAAAACAGTCTTTATCGTGGCCCCGATTAATAAAATTAAGAGTATTATTATTTGAACTTTGTAATCCTAGTTCAACTGTTAAAAAAGTTTTATTGTTTAAATCTTTTAGATATTCATAACATTCATCGGAGATACAATCAGGTCTCGTAGCAATACTTATACCTACGACTTCAGGATATTTAAGAAAATTATCACAATATTTTTTTAGTAAATTAAGGTCTAAACTTGTATTACTGCCAGTTTGAAAATAGACAATATGTTTAGCACCTGGCCATTTCTTGTTTAATATTGCAACTTCACTTAGATATTGATTTTCTAAGTCAAGAGTATTGTCCGTAATATTAGCTTTACTATTATCTTTACAAAAGATACATCCTCCGGAAAGCTTGTTAGGACAACTTGCTCCAGCATCTAAAGGTATTTTAAAAACTTTAGAATTAAATTTATTTCTAAGAAAATAGTTAAATGTATGATATCTTTTATTATCTAAAGTATATTTAAACATCTTTC
>CANPXU010000047.1 GCA_947586825.1 uncultured Bacilli bacterium
CTTTCATATAATGATAAAATGAAAGTGCTTTGAAAGGGAAAAGTAACATTATTATTTATATAAGTGAGCTAGGTATAGTGAGAACTAGTTATAAATATTTTGTGAAAGAACACCCTGGAGCTAATTACCGAAAGGATTTATTCTTAGTAGACTAATTCGGAAGGCAATCCGTTATCATGTTGCTATGCTTGATTGAGCAGAAAAGAGATTACTAAAATAAAGTTAATAACTTAGTAATAAAGTAAGGTGGCACCACGAACAACCCGTATTCGTCCTTATATAGGATGGTACGGGTTTTTATGTTAGGAAGGATATTTTATGAAAGAAAACATTTATCACACTCACTATTGCAAAGATTTAGATATCTCTAAAGTGGGTGAAACAGCTACAGTCTCTGGCTGGATTGAAACAATAAGAGATCATGGTGGTGTCCTTTTCTTAGATTTAAGAGATAACACTGAAGTATTACAAGTAGTAAGTAATGATGATAGCATCTTTAAGGGCTTAAGTAAGGAAAGTGTCATTAAAGTAAGTGGCACAATTAGAAAAAGAGATGAGGAAACTTATAACCCTAAGATTAAAACTGGTGAAGTAGAGTTACTTGTGGATACTTTAGAATTATTAGGTAAATCTAAAAGTGAGTTACCTTTTGAAATTATGAACTCTAAAAATACTAAAGAAGATATAAGACTTAAATATCGCTATTTAGATATGCGTAATAAGAAAGTCAAGAGTAATTTAGAACTAAGATCTCAAGTGTTACATTTCTTAAGAAACAAGATGTATGATTTAGGTTTCATGGAAGTACAAACGCCAATTTTGACAGCCTCAAGTCCCGAGGGAGCAAGAGATTTTGTGGTTCCATCAAGATTATTTAAGGGTAAGTTTTATGCTCTTCCTCAGGCTCCTCAGATATATAAAGAACTATTGATGGTTGGAGGAGTAGAGAAGTATTTTCAAATAGCTCCATGCTTTAGAGATGAAGATGCTAGGGCAGATAGAACTCTAGAGTTTTATCAACTAGATTTAGAAATGAGTTTTGTAACGGAAGAAGATGTTCTTAGTATAGGTGAAGAAATCTTTTATGATACATTTACTAAATTCTCAAATAAAAAAGTATCTCCTCGACCTTTTAGAAGAATAGCCTACAAAGATGCTATGGAAGATTATGGTACAGATAAACCGGATTTAAGAAACCCTTTGATTATTAAAGATGCTAGTGAAGTATTAAAAGATACAACCTTTGGGCCATTTAAAAATTCTTGTATAAAAGTTATAGTTGTAGATAACATTGGTAAAAACTCTAACTCTTGGTTTAACGAAATCGTTTATTATGCTTCAAGTATAGGAATGCCGGGAATTGGTTATGTAACCTTAATGGAAGATAGCTCTTTAAAAGGACCTATTGACAAGTTCTTAACTGATAAAGAGCGAGATGATTTAATTAAAAAGTTTGATATGAAGACCGATTCTGTAATGTTCTTTATCGCTAATAGGGATAAAAAAGTAGCCCAAAAGTATGCCGGCTTAATTAGAATAGAACTTGGAAACAAATGTAACCTTATTGATAAAGACCGTTTAGAACTGTGTATTATTAATGATTTCCCAATGTTTGAATATGATGAGAAGACCAGAAAACTAGAATTTTGTCATAACCCTTTTAGTATGCCTCATGGGGGTATAAAAGATTATGAAGAAAAAGATCCTGAAGATATACTAGCTTACCAATATGACTTTGTATGTAATGGTAATGAGATGGCTTCAGGAGCTATTAGAAATAACGATGTTGAAAGTCTTATTAAAGGTTTTGAAATCGTAGGTTATACTAGAGAAGAAGTTAAAGAAAAGTTTAAATCTATTATTACAGCTTTTGAATATGGTTGTCCTCCTCATGGCGGTATGGCTCCAGGAATTGATAGAATATTAATGCTTCTTTTAGATGAACCAAACTTAAGAGAAGTTCAAGCATTTCCAACCAGTGCTAGTGGTCAAGATTTGATGATGGGATCTCCTAGCGTGCTATCCGATGAACAATTAGATGAACTTGGCCTTGCTATTCAAACTGATGACTAAAAAAGAGAACCTAGGTCCTCTTTTTGTATGTAATAAATTCAAAGTTACTATTTTTATTTCTTTCCTTCATTTGCTTATATATCTTATCATGTAATTCGTTCCTTGCTTCTTTTAAAGGAATATCGTTATTTGGATAATATGGCCCATCAATGTATATAGTTATCTTTGGCTTTTTCTTACCCTTTTGATAAGTGGTAGTAAATACAAAACAAGGAAGATTAAGTTTGATAGGATAAGTAAAAGAAGTATTTGTAAATGGTCTTATATCAGTGTAATAGGGCCATAAATGAGCTTCGGGATATATTACAATAGGATGCTTTCTTGCATAATAACTAACAGCATCATTAAACTTCATCATACTATGAATATCATCAGGAATAACAATTCCTCCGAGCATTGGTAGAACTTTACCTAATACAGGTATGCCTAGATTGGCCGCTGAACATACAGCATATGGCCTTTTAGGAAATAAGATAAGTAAAGGATTAAAAACATCACCTAGCTCTTGCGTATGATTAGAGTACACAAAGAAGTTTTTGGCCTTTTTTAATACTTTTTTATTTTTAACAGTAACCTTTAGTATTAACTTACAATATACTAAACTAACGAGCATAAAAATGTAGTAAATAACCCAAGAGAAAAAACGATAAAAAATGTTTTTATGAATCCATTTATAATTACCCTTTAATTTATAGCCTTGGTTTTTACTTTTTACGACATCATCTTCATAAGTATCAAAGTAATATATTTTTTCCATAAACATCTAAGGGTATTATACCATATCTTAAGCATTCGGAAAATTAGGTGAAGTTTGTTGACAATTAATTTTATTCATTGTAGTATTAAAATGTTGCCTTTTTACATAGTAATAAATTATTGGGAAGGAGATAAAATGTTTAAATTATTTAAAAATTTAAAAACTAAAAATTATATTGAAGTTTTACTTTGTATAGCTCTTATTGTTTTTCAAGTTTGGCTTGATTTAAAAATGCCAGATTATATGAGCAATATTACCGCTTTAATTCAAAGCGAAAGTACCCAGATAAGTGAAATCTTAAAAGAAGGCGCTTACATGTTAGCATGTGCTTTTGGTAGCTTAGTTTCTGCCGTATGTGTAGGTTATTTATCTTCAGTTATATCTTCAGATTTCTCAATGAATATTAGAGAAAAGATATTTAATAAAGTTGAAAACTTTAGTACTGCGGAGATAAAGAAATTCCAAACAAGTAGTTTAATAACTAGAACTACTAACGATGTTACCCAAATGGAAATGTTAATATCTATGGGTATGCAAATGCTTATTAAAGCACCAATTATGGCAGTATGGGCGGTTTCTAAAATCCTTAATAAGAGTGTTGAGCTAAGTGCTTTCACGGGAGCTAGTGTTGTAGTATTACTTGCTACTGTAGGTACTGTTATGGTTATCGTTATTCCAAGATTTTCTAAAGTTCAAAAACTTATTGATAAGGTTAATGGTGTAACTAGAGAAAACTTAACAGGTATTAGAGTTGTAAGAGC
>CANPXU010000048.1 GCA_947586825.1 uncultured Bacilli bacterium
AGAATTAAATTTATTTCTAAGAAAATAGTTAAATGTATGATATCTTTTATTATCTAAAGTATATTTAAACATCTTTCTTCACGAAATTAGTTTATCATAAATTCTTGTAAAAAAGAAGTTTATATAGTATACTATGTATGTGTTGCTGGAGTAGCTCAGTTGATAGAGCAATGCCCTCGTAAAGCATAGGTCATAAGTTTGATTCTTATCTCCAGCACCATTAAAATTATGAAATCCCTTAAAATAAGGGTTTTTTGATGCATACTTTCTGAAAATTACTCTTTTTTTCCGATTATCCCTGTGTCATAGTAATTTTACAATAACCTCATGCAAGTAATTTACTTCGTTGATAGTTGCGTTAATATATTCAACTTGTAAAAAAAAGGGTTTTATGATAATATGTATTTAGCAAGAAAACTTGCATAAAATAAAAAAGGAACATTCAATGTCGCATGTTGAGTGTTGCCGTATAATTTGGTTTCACCTAAATCATTGCTGAGTTAGGTGATTCTTTTATATTAGAATTACAAATAGTAACACTATAAGTAAAAGGATAATGACAATCAAAAAGAAAATTAGAAAATCTTTTTTTGACATCTTATCACCTCCCTTCAATTAAGAAGTTTGGCAATCACCCAACTATTGAATATTTCAAGTTTATTACAGTAAATATTTGCCTTTAAAACAATATGTAATTTACTATAATTTTTAAAATATAATGCTGTGACTGAAATTTTGCTTTAAAAACTCGAATCTTATGACTCGAGTTTTTTTTATACAAAATTATTTGATAAATTCGAAATTATGGAAATGACCTTATCTTTTCACAGTGCCATCTTCAGGAGTAACATCTAATTCTTGCTCTTTAGACCATAAAGTGGTAAATTTACACGTATATCCAGAAGATACTATTACTTCTTTTTTGCTAACAATCATTGTAGTTTTCCGTGGATAATCTAGCATTGAGTTTAATCCAATAAGGCCTCCTGCTTCAGCTAAAATAGGGCAAGGGTTATAGTCTACTGTTAAAGTGCATCTACCGTATTCATTTATTTGCTCTTCAATTGCATATGCTAAATTGTGTTCAAATGCCCTGACATCTTCCATTGTTAGCGGTTTTTTTCTTTCCATGATATTCATTAATGCACTAGGATCCATATCAGAAATGTTGTCATATTTAGCCGTTCGAACTGCGTTTAACCACCAATCTACAGCAACTTGGACATATTTAGGAAGAGTGTCACGGATAGTATCAAAGGGAATTACCATTAAATCTTCTACGCAAACTTGGCCGTATGTGGGAGTAGTCCTAGGAGATGACGCCATTACTTTTTTTGGCGGTTCAAAATTAAATAACGATTTAAAAACTTTTCGATATTCTTGGGCAAATTCTTCATTGCCTAAAGCATCTACCACTTGAGGAAAATTGGCTATTTGGTCAGTTACTTCAATTTTGTGCTTTTTTAAATAATCAGGGAATTCTCCGCCAAAGCCACTTCTTTCTTTTTGAATATCATCGGATACTATAATTAAGCATAAATTTAAGCCTTCTGGGGTTACTGTATCATTAGTTACACTTGCTATATAATCAGTTAAAGCATACATCTCTTCAGGCATTCCTGGGCATAATCTTCTAGCATTTGCAAATTTTTGCTTAACATCAGTTAATGTATATCTGTTTTCTTGTTCCATTTATTCTCCTTTTTATAAGTATATTATATCAATTTTATGATATTTTTAATATAACATTTTACATTAAATTACTATTCTTGACTATTTATATTGTGCTAAAATTAATTAAAGAGGTATTATATGAGAGAAATAGAATTAAAATTTAAGGTTGATAACTTAGATAAAGTTATAAATAAACTTGAAAGTATGCAAGCTAAAATAAGTGATGTAATAAGTCAAGATGACAGTATTTTTGTTCAAAATTTAGATAATACGGAAAGTGTTGAGGGCTCTGTTTGGCTAAGAATTAGAAAAACTGATGATAAAGTTGAACTAAATTATAAAAAGCAAAGTGCCAAGAAAATGGAATCGGAAGAAATTGAGTTTGGCGTAAGTTCATATGAAAAAGCCAATGCTTTTTTGAAAACTTTAGGTTTTAAAAAATGGGTAGAAGTAAAAAAGCAAAGAAGATACACTAAATATAAAGATTGCAATATTTGTATTGATGAGGTTGAAAGACTAGGAAATTTTATAGAATTAGAGCTCTTAATAGATAAAAAAGAAGATATAGATTATGAGCAAAAACTTCTTGATTATGCCAAAGAACTTGGTATTGATACTAATAATCGTATAAATAGTCATTATGATACGATGATTTCAGAGTTAGGATAAGATAACTATGTATAAAGATGTTCGTTTGTTTTTAGAAAATAATAGGATTCAATATGATTCTGATAGAGATAAAATAATTATTAAAAATGTTAATGATTTAGAAAAAGGTAAGGCTCTAAAACTTTTTTATGATGAAAATGTTTATGATATTAAATTTGATGAAGGTATCAAATATGAAAATGGTAAAAAGGGTGAGATTTTTATTTTCCCTTCAGGAGAGAAGCTTACCATCTTTTTAGTTCTTAAGAAAAATTACTTTGTAAAAAGTGTTTATAAATATATTAATAAGTTTATCGATAAAGATACTTTGATGAAGGAAATAGGTTTATTTATAGAATCGGAAGTTGGCAAGAAATATCAAGCTGATTTAACTTCTTTACTAGATAAACTTGAAAATAAAGATAAGTCGGTAGAAGAGTTAATTATTAATAATGAAGATGAGTATCAAAGGGTTTTTGATTTACTCATTAATAATGAAACTTTTTTAGAAATTGATTCCCATATGAGTAGTTTAGAACTAATGCTTTTAATAACATATTATATTTATGCACCTTGTACTCCGAAAATAGATCAAGATTTATTCAATGATTTAGTAAAAGTAGCAGAAAACTATGATCACGCTTTAGAAAATATTTGGCGTTTAGGAATGAATTTTGATGACTTAGGTTATGATTTTTCTTTACTTGAAGATTTTTTTGTTAAAACTAAAGATATTCATTATTTAGGAGAATATATGGGAGGAATTAGGCAAGCAGATGAAGAAAGCGTTACTAATAAAATCATTGCGACTAAGGATAAAGAATTTATTAAAAATATTTTGCATAATGACTATTTATGCGATATTCTTCATGAGGAATATATAAATAAATTAAAAGAATATTTAAATAGTTGACAACAATTTATCAACAATAGTAAAGTCATTTTTAGACTATTCCCCATAAAATAGGGCAAGTAAAAATTTAATATGTAAATTTTCTTTTATAATCAGAATTATTTATTGACATGTGTTATTTATACGCATTATACTATAACTATAAGGAGGATAGAATGCAAACAAGCAACCCACTTTATAAAAGGCAGGGAATCCATGCCATAGCTTCAATCTTTACCGTTGAAGATGGTGTGACAAAAGTCCTTTTGGTAAAGAGAAAGAATGTACCTTT
>CANPXU010000049.1 GCA_947586825.1 uncultured Bacilli bacterium
TAGAATCTATTAATGTTGATTTAAATAGGTGTGCTAAACCTGATTATAATAACTAAGTAAAACGAGGAGCAATCCTCTTTTTTTTGCAACCTTTTAGTTGCTTAATTTGTTATTATAGTGAAAGTACTTTCAAGGGAGGCAAAAGATGGATAATGAATTTATAAGAATATATCATGTATATAAAAATGATATCTTAAGGCTTGCATATAGTTATACCAAAAATCTATCTGATGCTGAGGATATAACTCAAGAAGTCTTTATTAAACTTTATGATAATTTTAATAAATTCTCGGATGAAGAGTACATGAAAAAATGGTGTATCAGAGTCACAATTAATAAGTGTAAAAACTTGGTTTTATCTTCATGGCATAAGAAAATAAGCTTTATAACCGAAAAAGAAGAAAATACTGTATCCTGTGAAAAATCTGATAGTAGTGATATATTAAATGCTTTATTTAAGCTATCACCTAAATATCGTATAGTTATTATTTTGCATTACTATAGCGGCTATAAAGTAAAAGAAATAGCAGACATTTTAAAGATAAAAGAATCTGCCGTTAAAACTAGACTAAAAAGAGGAAGAGAGAAGCTTCAAGAAATAATAAGAAAGGAGAATATATGATAAATAAAGAAGATATTAAAAAAGCTTTAGAAAATATTAAAGCAAATTCCAGCCTTGATGAAAAAGTGTTTAATCAAACTGTATATAAAAAAGAAAGTAAATCTTGGCATAATAAAATATATATCAAAGTATTTACCGCTGTAGCCTTGGTTTTTCTGTTAACAGTGACAACTGTATTTGCTAAAGATTTAATTTATAAATATGTTTTAAATAAAAAATGGGTAGGAGAGCAATATTATCAATCAATATCTTTAACTAAACCAGTATATATAAATGATGTTAAAAATTATACTTGTGATAATTTTAAAACCTTAAATGATATGGAAAATATTTTAGGTATGAAATTCGTTTTTGATACTTCAAAATATAACGGCGAGATTAATAAGTGTGAAATAAAACTTAATGATGAGGGATATATTGAAATGGTAAATGTTTCAGTCAAGGATTTCTATGATTATTCCGAAGAAAATAAAGAAATAGATTCACAGTATAGAGATGATTTTACTAAGGAAGAATTTTATGCTTGGGAAGCCAAAAGAAAAATCACTGAAGTTTATATCGAGTTTATGACCCAATATGCTTCTTTAAAAACTAAAGAGGAATTTAAAGAAATACAAATGGATTCAAGTAACGTAGAAACAAGAAATTATGAATTTTTCGCTAAAAATATCAATACCGAAGGTTATTATAATCTAACTCCAAGTGAGCGTATACCTTTATCTAAACATGCTGTATTTGTAAATAATAATATTTTATATTATTTTTATGCTAATAATCAGGTTTCTATCGAAGAACTTCTGGGCATTATATATGAGTTTTAAAGCAGAATAATCTGCTTTTTGTTTTGCCTAAATTAGGGCTTTTCATGATATAATTAATAGGATGATTCAGGAGGTTTTATGGAAGGTAAAATAGAAACTTTTAAAAAATGGGTAAATGAAAGTAATAATATCGTTTTCTTTGGTGGAGCAGGTGTTTCAACAGAAAGCGGTATTCCCGATTTTCGTAGTAGAGATGGACTCTATAATCAAAAATATAAATATCCTCCTGAAGTGATACTAAGTCATTCCTTTTTTATGAATAATCCTGAAGAGTTTTACAATTTTTATAAAGATAAAATGAACTGCCTAAAATATGAACCTAATATCACTCATATAAAGCTTGCTGGGCTAGAAAAGCAAGGTAAACTTAAAGCAGTCGTAACGCAAAATATTGATGGATTGCATCAAAAGGCTGGGTCTAAAAAGGTACTTGAGCTTCATGGTAGCGTACTTAAAAATTATTGCCTTAAATGTGGCCTTGAATATCCTGCAGAATATGTTTTTAAATGCGATGGCGTGCCTAAATGCTTATGCGGAGGAACTATTAAGCCTGATGTAGTTTTATATGAAGAGCCTTTAGATGAAAACACTTTGCTAGAGTCTATTAATGCTATTCAAAATGCTGATATGTTAATTGTTGCAGGTACTTCACTTACTGTTCATCCGGCGTGCGACCTTATAAATTACTATAAAGGAAATAAACTTGTTTTAATTAATAGAGATAAAACTCCATATGATGATTTCGCGGATTTAGTCATAAATGAATCTTTAGGAAAAGTGTTTGAAAAAATTGCTAATTAAATCAATAGTTAGTATAATGGTTTCAGTAGTAAAATTTGCTTTATTTATAAAGCTAAAACTTTTAAAAATTATATTTTGAAAACTGCAAAGGAGATAAGCATGAAAAAAACAGAAGAACAAAATAATTTATTGATATACAAAAATAAAGAGGGAAATATAGTTGTTGATGCTATTTATAAAGATGAAACTTTGTGGCTTACGCAAAAGGGGATGGCCAAGGTTTTTGATTGTAGCATTGATAATATCTCTCTGCATTTAAAAAACATTTTTAAATCTAATGAATTAACTGAAAGTTCAGTTGCCGAGGAATCCTCGATAGCTGCTGCTGATGGCAAAAAATATAAAACTAAAATATATAATCTTGATGCCATCTTTGCTGTTGGCTATCATGCTAATTCCAAAAAAGCGACTGAATTTAGAATTTGGGCAACCAAAGTATATTAGGAATTAGAAAGTTGATTACGAAAACTAAGAATATAACAAAAGAGGTGAAATCATTCATGAAAAATAGTATAATTGAAGTTCAAAATATTAAAATAAATGTTACAAATATAGATGATAATGATTATATTTGCATTTCTGATTTTGGTAAATTTAAAGAAGGAAAATCAAAAACTGACGATGTGATCAGAAATTGGTTAAGGAATAGAATTACTTTGGAATTTTTAGGAACTTGGGAGTCAATTTATAATCCAAATTTTAATTCCGTCGAATTCGACGG
>CANPXU010000050.1 GCA_947586825.1 uncultured Bacilli bacterium
AAAATTGTACTACTATCATAACTTCCAAATAATATGGTGTCAAGTAACTGATAATCAATACTATTAGGCCCATTTTGAGCGTGCTCAATAGCAAGTTCAATTTGTCTATCAAAGCTAAGCAGTTCTTTTCTTTTATAAATATAATCGGAACTATAATCATAACGATGCCATAGAGTTTTATTATTTGGAGTATCTGCTAAAAATAATTCATAATAGTTTGGATTAACATTAATAAAACACCAATCTTTAAAATATTTATCACCATTTATATAAGATTCTAAAGCTTTTTGTAGTAACACCTTTTTTACTATTATAAAAGTGTCACTACTTTCACAAACAAAGTTAAGTTTATCACCATATTCATGAGCATAATCAATTAACTTAGTTATTTGCCAAGTGCTTAATGATTTAGGAACCATAACCATCAATCGATTACACAATTTACTATTTGCCATAGCTAAATCATTTCTTGATATTGCACTTTTATATTTAGGATTATCCACAAAATCAATTATACCTTCATAATCAATTTCACTTACTCCAGGTCGCACCATAAATAATCCAAAAGATTCATGATCATGCAAATCCTCATCAAAAACAGGATCAAAATAAACTCTATTCCAGTATGGAAGCTGCATTATAGAGCCCCATATCTTACTAGTTTTATAAAACTTTAATACTACTTCATCAGGATTAGCCAAAATTCTTTCATAATACTTTTGCTTTTCTTCTAATTTAGCTATTTGGACTATTATTTCCAAAGGAGTAATCTCTAAATTGGCTCCATCCATTGCTCTTGCAATATCAAAATAACTATTATAGTGAAATCCCATTACTCGCTTATAATAATAGCTATATACTGGATGCATTTCAGCATTTTTATAATTATGCCGCATAACTTGAGCATGAATAATATAAGGACAATATTCTGCATACGAAATTCCATCTTGATGAGCAAAATATTTTAAATCAGTTTCTTCCTCTCTATCTTGGTAAGCGCTTACTATGCCGTTTGGCGAATGCAAATCCACATCCATTATTATATTAATTGCTTCATTAACAAAAATAGGGTTTAAGTTTTTATTATCCGTATCAAGGAAATATTTCCATAGTCTAACTATTCTTTGTAGTTCTACAGGTATATTTTTAGTATCAGATACAAAGCTTTCTAAAGAATAGGTATCATGCAATGGCTCGTAAAGTTTATCAATATTTTGAAGCAAATATTCATCGCCAATATTCATCTCTTTTATCCTATCTAAAAGAGCAACCCTTAACATGTATTCAAAGTTATATTGATTTTTACGATCAAAATATTTCTTATAATTTTTTATATTAGCTTCTAAATGCCTTTCTATATTATCTAATTTATATTGGCATGTAGCAATTATTTTTTCTCTTAGTTTGCTTTGAAACTCCTCAATCGTGGGAAAATCTTTAGGATCTAATCCCATGATTTTTCTCTTCTTAGCAATAGCCCTTTCTCTACTTCGCTCATTTCTAGCTTGGCTTTCTTGAAAGCGTTTAGTTTGAGCCATTATATGTTTTTTCTCTTCCGTTATTTTGCTTATGATAGCCATCAAAAAGCGATAATTACTTGTTTCTTTTAAGGCTGGTAATAATTTGGTAGCTCTATCATCTATAGCTAAAGGCAAAACAGAATCTGCAAAAACAACTTTTAACATATCGCTTGGCGTATATTTTTGCAACTTATCAAGCATTATTTGCACGATATCACTAGTAAATACAGGTACCTTTATATTTTGATATACCAGATAAGGAACTTTAGAGACATAAACTTCATTAGTAGCTTCATTATAAGAAAACTCTAAACTTCCTTCATAATTTACTTTAGCTAGTTTACTAACCTCATCAATCCCTTTTATATCAAAGCAGTTAAAATACACAAAATTATCTTTAGCTTTATCATAGCTTTTATAATCGCACTTACCACTTTGATCACTAAAATTATTCTTTGTAACATACTCATATAATATAGAGTAATAAGGATTAGTAAGTAACATTTAGCACCTCTTGCAACTTCTTTATAAAGGAATACTGATATCCTAGTATTCCAATTTAAATTTTATTTTAACATATTTTATATGATTAGTAATAAAAAAAGTTGTTATTTAATAAAAAAAGTACCAACTTATTATAATCGATACTTTTTATTGTGATTCTCTTGTTCTAACACAGCCTTCAATACTTTCGCTAGGTAGGTCTACAGTCAAATCCATCTCACATAATTCCGTATAATTTTTATAAAATGCTAAATCAAAAGGTCTATATCTACTGCCTAATTGAGTAAAACAAACATTTAGGAAATCATACTCACGGCTGACTCTTTTTATATTTATTATCACTCTACCTGCTTGATCTAATAAAATAGTTAGGATATTACCCGTTTCAAAAGGTTCATTATCACTGTGCCATTGAACATAGCTTCCATTACACAAATCATTAAAATAAGGATGTCTTGATAAGCTTTCATTTTCTTTTACTTTTTGGGCACGTATTCTTTCTAGAGCTTCTGGAGTGCTACAGAAAGATGCCTCTACTTCATTTACTTCAAATATTTGATGAGTTGCTATACTGCAAAATAATCTTCGAAATAACTCAAATATTGGTCCATCACTTGGACTTATTACAAAGCTTTCATCTTGGCTTTCAAAATCATCTAGATTCAATAGGTCCCAATATAAATCACCATTTCCCCCAAAAAAGATTGTTAAAGTTATACCTTCTTTTGTCATTTTTATTACATCATAACCCAAGGAATCTTTTTTTCTTGATATTTCCATTTTATCGCCCCTGATTAAAATTAATCCCCTAGCTATTTCTCTAGGGGTTATCATTTATATTAATATTGGTGCCTGTAGTCAGACTCGAACTGACACGATATTGCTACCACTGGATTTTGAGTCCAGCGCGTCTACCAATTCCG
>CANPXU010000051.1 GCA_947586825.1 uncultured Bacilli bacterium
TGGTGCCTGTAGTCAGACTCGAACTGACACGATATTGCTACCACTGGATTTTGAGTCCAGCGCGTCTACCAATTCCGCCATACAGGCATGTCATTATTATAACATGGATTATAATAATGTGTTTAATGTTTTTAATTATTCGTGATATTTACTTTTATATAAATCTATTTCTTCATCTTGTTTTATTTCTTCAATTTTAGGTAAATCATTAATAGTTGCAAGGCCAAAATAATCTAAAAACTCTTTAGTAGTTTTATATAAGTTAGGATGTCCTGGCAAATCACTTTTGCCACAGGCTTTAACTAAATCTTTAGCAATTAACTTTTTAAGCATAAATGATGAAGAGATACCCCTTATTTCATCAATTTTAACTCTTGTTATAGGTTCATTATAGGCAATAATAGCAAGAGTTTCTAAAGCAGCTTCTGATAAAGTATTATTCGTATCTGTATTAACAAGTCTTTTATAGTATTCATTATGTTCTTTTTTCGTAGTAAGTTTAAAAGTATCCGCTAAAAAGCTTATTCTAAGGCCTCTTTCTTCTTTCTCATATTCTTTTTGCAATTTATTAAGTAAGTCTTGAGCCTCTTTTTCGGTCACATCTAAAACATCAGTAATACCTTTTAAAGTAATACCTTCATCTCCCTTTATAAAAAGTAATCCCTCTAAAACTGCTTGCTTATTCATTTCTTACCTCGACAAATATTGTACTAAAATTTTTTCTTTGGGACAAGAAAACTTCATTTTTTTTGCTCATTTCTAATATAGATAGCAAGGTTATAACTAATTCTTCTTTGGTAGCACTTTCAAATAGTTCGGTAAATTCCACCTTACTTTTTTCTTTTAATATTCCTTTGATATAATTAGTTTTATCTTTAACACTTAACTCTTTATGAGCAATTCTTGTATCTCTTGGCTTTTTATATTCAAGCCTTTCTTGAAGATTTTTAAAAGCCTCAATTAAATCACTTAGTTCAATATCGCCATTTAATTTTTGATTTTCATCACAATACTCTCTTAAACTTTCAGGAACTTTAGTGTAATACTCTTGACGATTAGATTCTAACAAGCGAAAATCATTGCTAATATTTTGATATTTTTCAAATTCTATAATTCTTAGGCGAAGTTCTTCCTCAGAATTTATCTCGTATCCATCACTTTCATCTTCTTCATCATCAAAGCCTAAAAGCATTTTGCTTTTTAAATGAATAAGTTCTGAAGCCATAATTAAATACTCACTTTTACTATCCAAATCATGACGATCAAGTGAGTTAATAAAATCAATATATTCATCTATTATTATTTTAATATCAATTTCATAAATATCCATTTGATGTCTTTTAACCATATGTAAAAGTAAATCAAATGGTCCGCTAAAATCATTAATGTTTAAATTCATAACGTCCTCATGAACAGCTGTATCCCATAGCCTCCATTTTGAATTTAACGATTCTTGGCCTTGTATTAGCAACGAAATATTCATCATCATCTAATAGACCATTTAAAATATTATAATCAATTGTAACTGAATATAATAACAAATCATCTTTAACTTCTAAAGAAACATCCATACCATTTCGATCAAGATATTTATTATATAAAGAATCATAATAATCATATTTTTCGGCATAATCATCTAAATAAACGGGATAAGATACATTATCTGCTGCTTTTTTCAAATTTTCATCCTCGAAAGTATATGTAATACTTCGATAATCATTCATACAAGTAAACTCAACCTTTTTATCCTCAGAAACAGGGAAATCATAATAAGTATAATACTTCTCTTCAATAATAGATAATGAGAATTCTGATATAGCTGAAGCATTAGAAATTTGGTAAGAATAAGATTCTGATTCTTGCTTAGGAATTCTACCAGTTAGAAAAATTCTTTGGATTACTTCACCTGATTCATCATAGAATTCAAAGAAATAATCTAATGCTGATAAATCTAATTCAGCATCAGTTGAATTGGTTATCTTATAACTAAAATTCCCTCCGAATAAACGAATGTTATCTACCTTAAATTCATTAAATTCAAAAGATTTTTTATCTGCCAATTTATACTTTTCAACAACCCTTTCATCATTTTCAGTAGTAGTATTATTTGTGGTATTGTTGTTAGCTATTATAGGTGGTGTTGTATTTTTACCAGAGTATTCTTTATATAGTTCAAATAATTCAGGTAAATAAAATACTACTCCAATAAAAAGTGCAAATAAAAGTAATGTACCTATCCATCCATATTTATTTTGTTTAATTTGACCTATGGTAGTAGATTGTAATGGATTCCATGCTATAGTATTTTGACCTTTTTTCTTTTTTCCCATAATCAACACCTGTTTATCTTTTATCACCTTATATTATACTATAAAGTGCTATATAAAAAAAGAACAAATCGCATATAAACTTGATAAAAACTTGCATTAATAACTTTTTTTTGATATTATTGTACTTGTGATGGCGATGTAGCTCAGCTGGCTAGAGCATCCGGTTCATACCCGGCAGGT